>NZ_CAWPKW010000266.1:0-45421 GCF_963888615.1 Brasilonema octagenarum UFV-OR1
CCGACCAACCCCCAATCTAAAATCTAAAATTTAAAATCTAAAATCGTCCCGGTCATAAGAGCTTTATAGATAAAATATCAAGATTCTGACCAATTTCTAACCAAAAGCTTTAACTCTATTCAGGAAAAACTCATTTTTCTCAGGAACTTTTATTTTACAGTTAAATTATATATTAAAGAGTTTATTGTTTATTGTTTGAACGCATCACCATACATGTGATTACCTAAATTAAGAAAATGCAGGAGCATGAGTCACTTTAATGAATTTTCTAGACCAGTTTAGGAGAAAATTAGCGAAAGTTCTTCGAGCAAGAATTGACCCCTCTTCGCTACAATTTCGCCTGAGTATTGGAATCATCGTTATCTTTACAGTAGGAATCAGTAGTTTTACTAGATGGATAAGTTGGGAAATAAAACAGTTTATCATTATGACTTATCAACAATATGGTATGTCTTATGATGACCCCAAGCTGTTGGCAATTATTAAAAATCTGGAAACTATGAGCGTTGTGTTGCTTGCCACCACTATAGTTTTCACCATTGTGTTTATTAGGCGATCGCTCTTGCCGTTACAACAGATGAATCAGTGGGCGGCTGCCCACGCTGCTGAACTGAGCTCGTATCACCCACGGTTAAATCAGACACCAAGCGAAGTGAAAGCAGTAGCTCAAACGTGGAATGAGTTGTTAACAAGGTTAATGGAGGTTAGAGAACAACAGCAACAGTTTACCAACGACTTGGCTCATGAGTTACGCACACCCCTCAGTATGGTTTATGCATATTTGCAGAGAACTCTGCAACGCAGTCAAAACTTATTAGATTCCCAGAAAGAGGCTCTAGAGATGGCTGTTTCTGACGCAGAACGAATGACTCGCATCGTGCAAGACTTAGTGGATTTGGCACGCGCAGGTAGCAGTGCTATGCCCTTGCAAGCTGAACCATTGATACTAAATGATTTGATTGCAGAAATAGCACAGATGAGAGAAAAATTTGACCATCGAGCAATCCAGCTTGAAGTCGTTCCGTTTCCGATGAAAGTCAAAGCGGAACGCAACCAGCTAATGCAGGCGTTAAACCATTTGATTGACAATGCTTTTCAATACTCGGATGTAGGTGAGCCAGTGACTTTACAACTGATTCAAGTTGATGGTTGGGCAGTGATTGAAGTAAGTGACAACGGCTGTGGTATTCCTTTAGCAGATCAATCTCGCATTTTTGAACCCTTTTATCGGGTAGATCCATCCCGTACCCGTTCGACTGGAGGAACAGGCTTGGGTTTATCTATAGTAAAACGCCTTGTGGAGCGCATGGGAGGCAAGGTTGGAATTCGCTCAGAACCTGGTTATGGCAGCACTTTTATTCTGAGATTACCTGCATTAGGAGCAAAAATATGACAGCGCATATCCTCCTGGTTGAAGATGAAATCAAACTGGCGCGATTTGTCGAATTGGAACTGAGTAGCGAAGGTTACAAAGTCAGTGTGGCGCATGATGGAATCACGGGTTTAACTCTGGCGCGAGAGGAATCACCAGACTTAGCGATTCTTGACTGGATGCTACCTGGGTTATCTGGGTTAGAAGTTTGCCGTCGCTTACGCACAACCGGGAACAAAATGCCAGTGATTTTGTTGACAGCAAAAGATGAAGTGAGCGATCGCGTGGCAGGTTTGGACGCAGGAGCTGATGATTATGTCGTCAAACCATTTAGCATTGAGGAGCTGCTGGCAAGAATCCGTGCCCATCTGCGTCGCACTCAAGAAACAGATGAGGATGTATTGCAGTTTGAAGATTTGAGCTTAAATCGCCGTACTCGTGAAGTATTTCGCAGCAAACGAGCGATTGAGCTAACGGCAAAAGAGTTTGATTTATTGGAGTATCTTCTTAGCCATCCCCGTCAGGTGTTTACTAGAGACCAAATTCTAGAGAAAGTTTGGGGTTATGACTTTATGGGTGATTCTAATATTATTGAAGTTTACATTCGTTATCTGCGTCTCAAACTGGAAGAAAATAATGAAAAACGCTTGATTCATACTCTGCGTGGTGTGGGGTATGCGTTAAGAGAGTAGTGATTGATTTCAATACTATTTATATCAAGCTCGCCTAATTAGTTACGATAAAACGACCTCACCCCCAGCCCCTCTCCGCGAGTTCACCAGAGGGGAGCGTTTGCGAGACTCAAATGCGGGGTGAGGTTCTTCGTTTTTTATAAGTGTTCATCCGAACTTGATATTATTTGTGAGGCAGTGCCAATTTTTTTGACTTATATGATGTCCGGCAAATGACCCATAATATAAATCAGAATGCTATGAAGTGCGATAGCTTCGCTGCTGCGCGGAGCGCAGATCGCAATGCCAAGACGAGTAACAATCGAGGCACATCTGAGCCTAGAAGAATTGGAAAGAGGTTATCGACAAGCCAAGGAGCCGGTAAAGCGGACACATTACCAGATAATTTGGTTGTTAGCCAAAGGTTCACGGACTGAAGAAGTGGTGGCAGTCACAGGCTATAGCCGGAGTTGGATTTACGAGTTGGTTTGGGGCTATAACCGGATCGGGCCAGAAACCTTAGGAGATCAACGCAGCTCAAATCAAGGAAGCAGTGAACCGCTTTTAGATGATGTACAGCAGGCATTGCAATCGAGCGGACTTGCATTGCGACTCCTCTGAGGGAGGACAGTGGAATGGTAGAAAAGTTGCAGATTGGTAGCTTGCGTTAATCGGTCGCCCCGTCAGTCGTCAAAGGGGGTGGGAGTATCTCAAGCAAATGGGCTTTCGCGTTTGAGTTCCCCGACCAGAACATACACACTCAAGCCCAGAGGAACAGGCGGAGTGGAAAAAAAAATTTGGCGACCAAAGTCGAACAAATCAGCTAACAACATCCACACTCCGACGTAGAAGTATGGGCAATGGACGAGCAAATGCCTTCGGCAACGCTTCGCGAACGAGTTGGCTTGAAACCAGTAATTCGACGTATTTGGGTTGATGAATGGACAGTACGAACCGCAAATATTAATTGGCGTTTTAAATGGTTGTGGCTTTACGGGTTTGTTCACCCACAATCTGGGCAAACATATTGGTGGATACTACCTTATCTCAACATCCAATTATTTAACAAAGTACTTGCAGATTTTGCTCAGCACTTTGACATTGGGACTCGTAAGCAGGTTGTCTTGGTTGTAGATCGAGCTGGGTGGCAAAAAGCGCGACCAAGTAGAACTACCACAGGGTATAGATTTAGAATTTTTGCCTTCCCACTCCCCAGAATTACAACCCGCACAACGTTTATGGACACTTACAAATCAACCAATCGCCAATCGAGATTTTGAAAATCTTGATCAGGTTGAGGAGGCGTTAATCAAACGTTGTCGCCAAATCATTAACCAACCTGATTTTGTTCGTGGTTTAACCAATTTTTCTTGGTGGTCTGAACTGGGTGCTTAATTATCGGTAATTTGCCGGACATCATATTAGCTCTTTTACCACAAGATCTCAAATTATTACTCTGCAACTGCTTCAGACCTCCTCTTCGGCAAATTTGCGATCAGAGATTATTTTTTGGAGTTTGGTAAACGATATACTTTGTGATATGGCTGACGACACTCATCCCAAGAGAATCCAATGATTGCCTTACCTGGAGTTACCATCCATAGCAAAATCTATGAAAGTTCGGTTTCTCTAGTGTATCGGGGCATAAGAGAACGGGAGAATTGTGCAGTCATCGCTAAAGTTCTGAAGCAGGATTATCCTTCTTCTGGGGAATTAACTCGTTATCGGCAGGAATATGAAATTACCCGTTCCCTCAACATCGAAGGCGTAGTTAAGGCATACAGCCAGCAAGACTACCAGCGCACGCTGGTTATTCTCCTGGAGGACTTTGGTGGAGAGTCTTTAGAATACTGGATGCGGCAGCAATCAGACTTCTGTCCCATGCCCTTGTCGATTTTTTTGGATGTGGCGATCGCCATTACCCATACTCTGGGCAGAATCCATGCGGCTCATGTCATCCATAAAGATATCAATCCTGGTAACATTGTCTTTAATCCGAACACTGGCGTTGTTAAAATCATTGATTTTGGGATTGCCACTCGCTTGGGTCGCACCAATCCCACGTTCAAAAGTCTCCATCTTCTGGAAGGAACCCCCGCCTATTTGTCGCCAGAGCAAACCGGGCGGATGAACCGGATGCTCGACTATCGCACCGATTTCTACTCGCTGGGCGTAACCTTCTACGAACTGTTGACGGGACAATTGCCGTTTCCCACCAAAGATCTCCTAGAGCTAGTCCACTGCCACATTGCCAGACCACCGATTCCCCCGCACGAATTAAACGCGACGATTCCCCAACCCGTTTCAGACCTGATTTTGAAACTGATGGCGAAAAATGCGGAGGATCGCTATCAAAGTGCCTGGGGCATCAAAACGGATCTAGAACGCTGCGCTCAACAACTGGCAGAAATGGGTCAGATTAACGCCATGTCGTTGGGACTACAAGATGTTTCCGAACAGTTTTGCATTCCTCAAAAACTGTATGGACGAGAAGCCCAGATTGAAGCATTATTGGCGGCGTTTGACAGAGTGGCTGGAAAACAGACATTCGGCGAAATTTGTCAACTAGAGTCAGGCATAGAAAATGCTCAACTCAATGTCGAACTCATGCTCGTTGCTGGTTACGCTGGCGTTGGCAAAACAGCATTGGTGCAGGAACTCTACAAACCCATCACGGCAAAGCACGGCTATTTCATATCAGGTAAATTTGACCAATTTGGGGGCAATATTCCTTATAGCGCGATCGCCCATGCCCTGCAAAAATTGGTGCAGCAACTACTGGGGGAACCAGATGAGCAGTTGCAACAATGGCAAGAGCGCCTGCTCACCGCTTTGGGAAGCAATGGACAAATCATCATTGATGTCATAAGAGAAGTTGAGTTAATCATTGGCAAGCAGCCGCCCGTACCAGAAGTTGGAGCAACCCAAGCACAGAATCGCTTCAATCTAACTTTTCAAAGGTTTATGCGGGCGTTTTGTGCAAAAGAGCATCCCCTGGTCATCTTCTTAGATGATCTACAGTGGATCGATTCTGCGACGCTGAAGTTAATCGAACTCATCTTACTTGACGAGCAAACCCAATATCTGTTTTTGATCGGAGCTTATCGAGATAATGAAGTGTCTCCAACGCATCCATTGGTTTTGACGCTAGAGAACCTGCGAAACCAGGGAGCAATTCTTCAGGAAATCATTCTGACCCCCTTAACATTGGAATCGTTGAGTCAACTGTTAGCTGAGACATTACATCACAATCCTGAAACGGTTCATTCCCTAGCCCAAACTGTGTCACGTAAAACCGAGGGCAACCCTTTCTTTGTCGGTGAATTTTTGAAAATGCTGTATGGCGAAAATCTGTTGACTTTTGATGCACAACAGTTGAACTGGCAATGGAACTTGGCTGAGATTGAAGTTCAAGATATCACTGATAATGTAGTGGAGTTGCTGTTGCGTCAGTTGCAGAAATTGCCGGAAGCAACACAGCAAGTTCTCTCCATCGCCGCTTGTGTTGGGTCTGAGTTTGATTTAGAAACCTTGGCGATCGTTTGCGAAAAATCACCGAAAGCAATTTTTCAGGATTTACTAGCAGCAATACAAACTGGATTAATTCAACCCTTGTCTGACTTAGACGAAGACTTATTAGTGCAAGAGTATAAGTTTTCGCACGATCGCGTCCAGCAAGCCGCTTATGCCTTGATTGATGAGTCGTGCAAACAAGTGGTTCATCTCCAAATCGGTCGCAATTTACTCGAAAAAACTTTACCAGAGCAACGATCCGATCGACTGTTTGCAATTGTAGATCATCTCGATCAGGGAGTTGAGCTAGTCACTGCTCAATCAGAACGAACTGAAATTGCTAGATTGAATTTAATGGCAGGTCAGAAAGCAAAGGCAGCAACGGCTTATGAAGCAGCTTTTAAGTATTTCACTACAGGGCTTCAACTCCTCAAGAAACAGAGTTGGCAGAGTGAGTATGACCTCACCTTAGCGCTGTACTCAGAAGCAGCAGAAGCGGCGTATCTCCAGGGTCGCTTTGATGAGATGGAACAGTTGGTAGAAGTGGTACTCGATCGTGCCAAAACAGTGGTTGACAAAGTGCAGGCTTACGATAGCAGAATTCAAGGATATTTGTCACAGGGCAACCTGAAAGAAGCACTAAAAACTGGATTGGAAGCGTTAAAGCTCTTGGGAATAGATTTAATAGAAAATCCAAGTCAGGCAGATATTCAAAGGGAATTGGAGTCAACGGGTGCACTACTCGCTGAACGAGAAATCGAAGACTTGATTAATTTACCAGAGATGACTGCACCAGAACCCCTGGCAGCTATGTCAATCCTAGCGAATATGGGGTCTGCTGCATTTATAATGTTACCAGCACTGTGGATACTGATTACTTTCAAAACGGTAAATTTATCAATCAACTACGGGAATGCTATCTGGTCATCACTGTATTATGCTTGCTACGGGTTTGTTTTATGTGGAGTTGTTCAAGACATTGAACTCGGTTATGAGTTAGGCAAATTGGCTCTGGGTTTGGCAGAACGATTGAATACCAGAGGAAATGCTAAAACATTAATGTTTTCGAGTGTCCATATCATGCACTGGAAGGTGCATCTTAAGAACACAATACCCATGCTGGCTGATGCTTATCAGAATGGAGTGGAAACTGGAGACTTTGAAATAGCTGGTTATGCTGCATATTACGTGTGCCATAACTCGTTTTTTGCTGGAGAGGAACTTACCCAACTGGAACAAAAAACAGCAACTTACAGCAAAGCGATCGACCAAATCAGACGGGAAAGCCCCTCGAATTGGCTTGCAATATTGTGGCAGACCATTCTTAATTTGCTAGATAGGTCTCTTAATCCCAGCCGCTTAGTTGGTAGGCTATGTAATGAAGAGCAGGCGTTACCACACGCTATTGCAGTTAAAGATGGAACTGCAATTCAAATGCTGTATCTGCACAAAGTTATACTGTGTTATCTATTTGAAGAATATCATCAAGCTGTACAGACTGCCATTTTAGCAAGGCAATATTTTGAAGAGGTGACAGCAATAACGGTTTTACCTGTATTCTGTTTCTACCATTCTCTGGCGCTTTTGAGCCTATCGCTTGATGCTTCGAGCGCTGAAAAAGCAGCTTGGCTGAGTTGTGTTAGTACCAACCAAGAAAAGATGCAAAAATGGGCAGAACACGCCCCAATGAATTATCTACATAAATTTCATCTAGTCGAGGCAGAGAAAGCGCGAGTCTTAGGGCAATTTCTTGAGGCTGAAGAGTTTTATGAACGAGCGATCGCAGGTGCTGCTGAAAATGAGTTTATCCAAGAAGAAGCATTGGCTTATGAATTAGCGGCTAAACATTATCTAGCGCGAGGTCGAGAAAAAATTGCTCAAACCTACATGAAAGAGGCGCACTATTGCTACGATCGCTGGGGTGCAAAAGCTAAAGTTAAAGACTTAGAAAAACGCTATCCGCAACTACTCAATTCCAACCCAATTCGGCAATCGAATTCAATCTTGATCGAGGGAACAATCAGTCATTCGACTGCGGCGATCGATTTGGCTGCGGTGATGAAAGCGGCTCAAGCCCTCTCAGAAATCATCCATCTCGATCAATTGATTGCCACGTTGATGCAGGTGGTGATAGAAAATGCCGGAGCCGAAACTGGCGCTCTGATTCTCCTGGAAGACGATCAGCTCACTGTCGTGGCTCAGTGCAGTGGGAGTAGACAGTGCAACCTGGAAAAGACCACTGTTGCTGGCTGTGCAACAATTCCTGTTTCCGTCATTCAATCGGTAGAACGCACTCAAGAAACTCTAGTGTTTGATGATGCAGTCAGCGAAGCGTCTGTTTCAACTAATTCTTATATTCAACGCCAACAGACGCGATCGCTCCTTTGTATGCCAATTCTCAAGCAAAGTCAACTGATTGGCATCCTTTATTTAGAGAACAATCTCAGCACTGGAGTGTTTACCAGCGATCGCTTGCAAGTTCTCAAACTGTTGATTGCTCAGGCAGCGATTTCACTAGAAAATGCTCGGTTGTATGAACGGTTAGCAGATTATTCCGAAACACTGGAAAGGAAAGTAGAAGCGCGAACTCAAGCCTTACAGCAGGAGATCGCTGAACGTCAACAAACCGAAGCCGCATTGAGACAAAGTGAAGCGAATTATCGCAACTTGCTACAAACCGCGAATTCAGTCATCATTCGCTATGATCCACAAGGACGGATTCGATACATCAACGATTATGGGGTGAAATTCTTGGGCTATGAAGAACATCAGATTTTAGGGCGAACCTTATTTGAAACAATCATTCCAGACATCGAAACCTCTGGACGCGATGTCAAACCATTTGTTCACGATTTACTTCGCAATCCTCAATCGTACCCGCAAGGCGAGGGTGAAAACCTGTGTCGAGACGGTCGGCGAGTTTGGGTTTCCTGGTCTAATCAAGCCATCTTCAATGAACAGGGAGATGTAGTTGAAATCTTATCGGTTGGTAATGACACCACCCAGCGCAAACAAGCAGAAGAGGCATTACAACGCAGTGAAGCCAAGTTCCGAACTATCTTTGAAAACTCGCAGGTCGGCATCTTCCGAACCCGCCTCTCGGATGGATTACTTCTCGATGCCAATCAACGCCATGCCAATCTGTTTGGCTTTGATTCACCAGAGGAGAGCATTGGGCTTGAACACGCCACAGACTACTATGTAAATCCCAGCGATCGCCAACAATTCCTTGAGTTGCTGAAGCGTGATAGGGAAGTGCGAAGCTATGAAGCACAGATGCGAAAACGAGATGGGACAGTGTTTTGGGTACTTTTCTCTTCTTATCTGAATGCAACCGATGGATACATCGAAGGCGTGATTGCGGATATCAGCGATCGCAAACGAGCAGAAGAGGCACTGCGTGAAAGTGAGCAACTTTTGGATGTATCTTTCTCTCATTCCCTTGACGGATTTTTCATCATGATGCTGGATCAACCCGTGCAGTGGGATAGCAGCGTTGATAAGGATCAGGTTTTGGATTATGTCTTTGCCCACCAGAGGGTTACAAAAGCCAACGATGCCATACTCGCTCAGTATGGGATTAGCCAGGAGCAGTTTATTGGTTTTACTCCCAACGACCTGTATGCCCACGATCTAGCCTATGGCAAACGGGTGTGGCGGGAATTTCTTGATGCTGGGAAGCTATGTATCGAAACGGATGAACGCAGATCGGATGGAACGGCAATCTGGATTGAGGGAAATTATATCTGCCTGTATGACAGTCAAGGCAGAATCATCGGACAATTCGGGGTACAGCGGGACATCAGCGATCGCAAGCGCATCGAAGACGATCGCAAGCAAGCAGAAGAAGCCCTACAAGCCTCAGAGTCAAAGCTACGGACTCTAATTGAGGCAATTCCCGATCCATTATTTGTACTGACTGCTGAAGGGCGATTCCTTGAAATAATCGTACTGGAACCAAATCTGCTATGGCAACCCATTGAGGAGATGATTGGTAAAACCATGCATCAACTCGGAAAGGAACAAGCCGATGAATTTCTAAGTTATATTCAGCAGGTGCTGAGAACCCAACAAATCCTCACAGTCGAGTACAGTACGTTTCTAAATGGACGAGAAGCGTGGTTTTCGGCTCGCATTGCACCAATCGACCACGATCAGGTGATTTGGCTAACGCGAGATATTACGGCGCTGAAGCAAGCAGAAGCCGCCTCAATTTTGGAAGAACGTAACCGCATGGCACGCGAAATTCATGACACACTCGCTCAGGCGTTTACAGGCATTCTGGCTCAGGTAGGAGCTGCAAACCAGGTGCTAACGGATGATTTAGAAGCAACTCAGGCACATCTAGACCTGATCAAAGAATTGGCGCGAACTGGACTGACTGAAGCGCGGCGATCGGTAGTAGCGCTCCGTCCTCAGCTTTTGGAGGAGGGCAGTTTACAGAGCGCTCTACATCGTCTCGTCGCTCAACTCAGAACTGCCGCAATGGATACTACTTTATATTATGAGATCGAGGGTGCAGTGTATTCTCTACCAACTGAAGTCGAGAGTAACCTACTGCGAATTGGGCAGGAAGCATTAACCAATGCTACCAGACACGCCAATGCTGAGGAGATTCGAGTGGAGCTAGTATATGATCGTAATCGGTTTTGCTTGCGCGTGAAAGACAATGGGCAGGGCTTTGGAGTTGGGAGTGTTCCATCCTCTAATGGTTTTGGCTTATTAGGCATGAGCGAACGAGCAGAGCGCATCGGCGCACAACTGACGATTAGGAGTCAACCTGGGCAAGGAACAGAGATTATTGTCACCGTCAACCCTTGAGTGAGCATCACGATGAGCCAAACCACGACAATTCGGGTTTTGATTGCAGACGATCATTCCATTTTTCGGCAAGGATTAGCCACGATTATTAACCGTGACCCAGATATGAAGGTGATTGCCCAAGCCGAAAATGGGGAACAGGCGATCGCCGCCTTTCGGGAACACCAACCGGATGTAACGCTGATGGATCTGCGAATGCCTGAAGTTGAAGGAGTTGCCGCCATCGGTGCAATTCGTGCTACCGCTAAATCTGCTCGGATTATTGTACTGACAACATATGATAGTGACGAAGATATTTATCGGGGATTGCAGGCAGGAGCAAAAGGATACCTGTTGAAAGAAACTGAACCTGACGAACTTCTAAATGCCATTCGTACCGTTCATCGGGGTCGGCAGTATATTCCGCCCGATGTGGGAGCAAAGTTGGTACAGCGCCTCAGCAATCCAGAACTGAGTGAAAGAGAACTGGCGGTACTCCGCTCACTGGCACAGGGGATGAGCAATGCCGAGATTGCTGATGCTTTGAGTATTGGTGAAGGCACGGTTAAATCCCATGTCAATCGAATTTTGAATAAATTAGATGTGAGCGATCGCACCCAGGCTGTGATTGTTGCCGTTAAACGCGGCATTGTCAGTTTGTAGGGTGTACTTTCGATCGAGTTCGGATTCTAACTTAAGTTATAACCAGCCTTCTACTCTACGATGGAATGGTTACTCTATCAATTTGTACTGTAAAAAATTTAACTCGCTATAGACGACGGCTTGAAGGCGATCTCCTATACTGAACTTATTCTGAAAGAAGCTGAGTACTAGAACTGGACACGCCCCAGATAGCTAGGAAAAAATGACATTGACTGAATTTAAATGAAAAAGGAGACAAACCCGTGAGCAACACCATCGACACAATGATCGATCCCAACGACGCCGTACTGCTGCTGATTGATCATCAGAGCGGACTCTTCCAACTTGTGCGTGACATCGAACTCCCAGTCCTCCGCTCCAATGTTACGGCGCTCGCCAAGATCTCGCGACTCGCCAAGATTCCGACCTTCACGACTGCTTCGGTGCCCGATGGTCCCAATGGTCCCCTGATTCCCGAAATCCACCAGCACAATCCTGAGGCGGTTTACATTCCGCGCACAGGCCAGATTAACGCCTGGGATAACCCGGCTTGGGTAGACGCGATCGAGAAGACTGGGCGAAAGACTCTTCTCATCGCTGGAACTCTCACCAGCGTCTGCATGGCGTTTCCGACGCTGAGCGCACTGGCCGCCGGCTACAAGGTCTTCACGATCATTGACGCTTCCGGCAACTGGAGCCAGATGGCGACCGACCTCACTCTGGCCCGGGTCGTCCAAGCAGGAGCGATGCCCATCGACACTTTCGCAGTAATCAGCGAACTCATGAACACGTGGAACCGTCCGGACGCAATGGAGTTTGCCGCTGTTGCGGTTGACCACATCATACCGCCTTACCGCGCCCTGATGGAGAGCTATGACAAAGCTCAATCTGTGCAACGAGATGGACGAGAGACCAAGCTCGATCGGCAAATGGCACCTGTGTAAAAGCACCTAATTGCAACGTGCACGCACAAAATAAAAAAAGTGAAGGCGAGGAGTTGGTTATCAGTTCCTCGCCCCGCATTCCCGATAAGAGTGTCCGTAACGCCCCAACAAGCAGGCTAATCGGGTCGAGGCAGGTGTTTCTCCTGCCCACACCCCACCCATCGTGCGGGTTGCAATGGGCGGTTCATGAAGACGTGCAAACAACCTTGATCAACTAACGGATTTTGGATAAGTTGGATGTGAGCGAACGCACCCAAGCTGTGATTGTTGCCGTTAAACGCGGCATTGTCAGTCTGTAGGGTGTACTTTCGATCAAATTTGGATTCTAACTTAAGTTAGAACCAGCTTTCTACTCCACGATGGTGTGGTTGTTCTATCAATTTGTACGGTAAAAATTTTAACTCGTTATAGACGACGGCTTGAAGGCGATCGCCTATATTGAATTTATGCAAACAGTTATGCAGGCAATGAATTGAGCAAGTTAATTGCAAGGTTCCATGCTTGATGCAGATGTAGAAAGATGAACGACGATCGCAGCCACAGTTCCTTACTTGTCTTGCCTTCAACCCAAGATTGGATGGAAGGTGTGCTGAGTGCCAAGGTAGTACTGGTGATGTATGGAGACTATCAATGCCCTAGAAGTGCAGACGTTTACAAGCTGATTAAAGTGATTAAACGGGAGCTTAGTGCTTCTTTAGGAGAGGATTATTTATGCTTTATCTTCCGCCATTTTCCGCAAACACAAATTCATCCTCATGCTCAACGGGCAGCCCAAGCTGCCGAAGCCGCCGCTGCCCAAGGACAGTTTTGGTTAATGAATGATACTTTATTTACCCATCAACAAAAGTTGGAGAATGGTTATCTTGTCGAGTACGCCAATGATTTAGGGCTTGACATTCCTCAATTTCTCAAAGAATTGTCTAAGCAAGTGCATGTCGATCATATCAACGAAGATATTGAAGGCGGAATGCAGAGTGGAGTGACGACTGCCCCAGCCCTGTTTATCAATGGAATTCGGTATACCGAGCGCTGGAACACGACGGTCTTAATGGCTGCCATGATTGCTGCAAGTCGTTAAGTTCCCCGATCTCTGCTCCCAATTCATATCTGACTTGTCTGTAAGTGCTGTAAGTTATCTAATTTTGATGGCTAGGATTTTGCCTGTTTCACTGAACAAAATTGCCACTTTTTGAATCATGACAACAGTTACCATGCCAACAACTGAATTCCTAGGTATTGATTTAGTCAATTACAAATCAGTGTTTCATTGAGGATAGTTCTATGACGCATTCACTAGTACAAGGCAAGAATAATCCTGGGCATGAAGGTACACCTCAGACTGATTCTTTTCAGGACTCCTCAGTTAATCTTGCCCTGATTGCGATCGCGCAAGAAGTCACTGAGTTGCTGAGACAAGCTTACCCGATACAAACTGATGAAATTAAAACAGGAGAAACAGAATGATACTGCAAGATAAAGTGGCATTAGTTACAGGCGGCACATCAGGAATCGGTAGAGCAACAGCGATCGCTTATGCCCAACAACAAGCAAAGGTAGTGGTAGTTGGTCGTCGAATTGATGAAGGTGAAGAAACAGTTCGATTAATTCAGGAAGCTGGCGGAGAGGCTATTTTTGTGCAATCAGATGTCACGAAAGAAGCCGATGTTAAAGCAATGGTTGATAAAGCGGTTGACGTTTTTGGTCGGCTGGATATTGCCTTTAATAATGCAGGAACGGCCGACGAAAATCCTTCATTGATTGAGCAAACAGAAGCGGAATACGATCGCACGATGAACGTTAATGTCAAAGGCGTTTGGTTGTCAATGAAGCATGAGATCGCTCAGATGTTGAAACAGGGAAGTGGTTCGTTCGCCTCTGGCGGCACTATGTGCATCGTCAATACGGCATCTGCGGTTGGAGTGGTTGCACTTCCTAGTATCCCCCTCTACACCGCGAGTAAACATGCAGTAGTAGGCTTAACAAAAGCCGCTGCGCTCCAATATGCCAAAGCAGGTATTCGCATCAATGTCGTTGCACCAGGGTCTATCGCAACAGATATGTTTGAATCCGCTCAGGATGAAGCCAAAGCTTACTTGGCAGGACTTCACCCGATCGGACGAGTTGGAACACCGCTTGAAGTTGCAAATGCAGTCCTGTTTTTATCATCTGAGATGGCATCGTTCGTAACAGGTGAAACGTTGATGGTAGATGGTGGGTATGTAGCGCAGTAGTCGATCAGCGGTGCGAAACGTTGCGACCAAGTAGCGATCGACACAGTTAGTTTGAGTTTGTGCTGAAGGTCAATATTAGAACGCTGAATCACTTTAAAGAGCAATTCTATGTCAACTTTTGTCTTGGTTCACGGCGCATGGCACGAGGGTTCTGCTTGGAACGAAGTGATCAAACAGCTAGAAGCGAAAGGGCATCAAGCGTTTGCTCCGACGATCGCAGGTCATGGCAAAGGCGTGAATAAGAACGTTAACCATGCTCAATGTACACAGTCGATCGTTGATTATATTGTTAGCAAAGACCTAACGGATATTGTCTTACTAGGACATAGTTTTGGCGGAACAATTATTGCGAAAGTTGCTGAAGCGGTTAGCGATCGTATTAAACGGCTGATCTTCTTCAATGCATTTGTCCTCAATGATGGCGATCGCCTCACAGATAACATCCCACCCGACTCTCAAGCGTTATTCGACAAGCTAGCGAGAGAATCGGACGATAATACGATGATGCTGCCTTCTGAGGTTTGGCGAGAAGCGTTTATCAACGATGCCGACCTCGACCTGGCTCGATCAAGTTACGCACAATTATCCCCTGAACCGTATCAACCGTTCCTTGACAAGCTGGACTTGAAGCAGTTTTACTCGCTGCCCATTCCTAAAAGTTACCTCTACTGTACAGAAGATAATGTCCTCCCTCAAGGCGAACAGTGGGGTTGGCATCCGAGAATGTCTAACCGCTTGGGGCTATTTCGGCTTGTACAAATGCCCGGTAGTCACGAGGTAATGTTTTCTAACCCGATCGGTTTAGCAGAAAAGATTATTGTGGCAGGGCGCGACTAGCAGCAGAATTTGCAATTGTGTTTATTGATTGAAACAGGAGAAACAGGATGATACTGCAAGATAAAGTGGCTTTAGTGACTGGCGGAACATCAGGAATCGGTAGAACAACGGCGATCGCTTATGCCCAACAACAAGCAAAGGTGGTGGTGGTGGGTCGTCGAATGGATGAAGGTGAAGAAACGGTTCGATTGATTCAGGAAGCTGGCGGAGAGGCTATCTTTGTGCAAGCAGATGTCACGAAAGAAGCCGATGTTGAGGCAATGATTGATAAGACGGTTAACGTTTTAGGTCGGTTAGATATTGCCTTTAACAATGCAGGAACGGTTGGCGAAAATCCCTCATTGATTGAGCAAACAGAAGCTGAATATGATCGCACTATGAATGTCAATATCAAAGGCGTTTGGTTGTCGATGAAATCCCGTCACTGTTTATTCTAAATCAAGGAGAGTTGGCACAGATGGAATCTATGAAAGCAGCCGTATTAACTGCGTTTGGTGATGCTGACAAGTTTGAGATTCAAACTGTTCCCATACCAACACTGAAGGCGAATCAGGTGTTAGTCAGAGTTTGTGCAACCTCGATTAACCCGGTCGATTACCAAACTCGTCGTGGTGATTACAAGGAACTGGTTCGATTACCCGCCATCCTTGGAGTCGATGTTTCAGGGGTGATTGAGGCAATTGGCGAAGCTGTGACTGATTTCAAGGTAGGAGACAACGTATATTACTCGCCGCAAGTTTTTGGAGAATTCGGTAGCTACGCTCAGTATCATGTGGCTGATGCAGCAATTGTTGCATTGAAGCCTGCAAATCTATCGCACGTTGAGGCAGCTTCTTTGCCGCTTGCAGGCGGAACTGCTTGGGATTGTCTAGTGACCAGGGGCAATCTACAAGTTGGTGAAACAGTTCTCATCCATGCGGGTGCGGGTGGAGTTGGTTCGATCGCAGTTCAACTCGCCAAAGCGACAGGGGCATACGTCTTTGCGACCTGTAGTTCTAGAAACCGAGATTTCGTGACAGAGCTGGGCGCAGATCGAGTGATTGATTACAAAAATGAAGATTACGTAGAAGTCATTCATCAAGCAACAAATGGACTGGGTGTGGATTTAGTTCTAGATACGATCGGCGGAGAAACAATTCAGCGTAGTCTAGGAATCATTCGTCCCTTCGGTAGGCTTATCAGCATTGTAGACATTGCAATACCGCAATCGCTGCTTGAAGCATGGGGCAAGAATCTGACAATTCATTTTGTTCTTTCACCCCAGTACCGAGCAAAATTAGAGGCTTTGACAAAACTCATCGAGCGTCATCAGCTTCGCCCAGTAATTGATTCAGTATTGCCCTGGGATCAGGTTGTTCTGGCACATCAGCGTCTAGAGCAGGGAGGAACACGGGGCAAAATTGTGCTGAAATTTACAGAAAATTAGACCAGCTTTACGGCGTTGGTAATTGCTAAACAGATTGGAGTTTGATTGTGTGCTGAAGGTCAATATTGATTGAAACAAGCGAAAGCCGACCTAATCCTTGGAGCATTCTCACAATCTTGCACAGACACATCAGCCAGTAGGGTGTATTAGCGACAGCATAATGCACCGAACACAAGACCTGCTGCATTTTTCACTTGTGAGAAAACTCTGTGATTCATCAGTTGAATCAGGCTCAAATGATATCTATATCTGTCTAGTTCTGAAGAGGTAATTCTATGACTGTCCCCACTCAAACATCTCGAACCGTTGCCGGAGTAATCAACAGCGTTGAAACACTCGAAGGGGGCGGATTTCTTGTCCGTCGCCCCTTTCCCAAAAGTAGCTTCTCTGAATTTGACCCGTTTCTCCTCCTCGACGAGTTGGGGCCGATTCATCTAAAGCCGGGTCAGGCAAAAGGCGCACCCGATCATCCGCACCGGGGCTTTGAAATCGTCAGCTATATCTTGGATGGACGGTTAGAACACAAAGATTCTGCGGGGCACGCTGGGCTACTCAATCCGGGTGATGTCCAGTGGATGACAGCAGGTGCTGGGGTCGTGCATTCCGAGATGCCAGAGTCAATGTTTACCCAAACAGGTGGACGGCTCCACGGCATTCAACTCTGGATCAATCTGCCACAACGAGACAAAATGATGCCGCCCCGCTATCAGGAAATTCCAACGGCTCAGATTCCGGTCGCTCAAACCGAAGATAGGTCTGTGACGGTGCGGGTAATTGCGGGAGAAGCGTTAGGGGCAGAAGCCGTCATTCAGACGCGCACGCCGATAATTTACCTCCACTTCACACTGCAACCAGGGGCAACGATGATCCAGCCTGTACCGAAAGAGTACAATGCCTTTGTCTATGTACTGGAGGGGTCTGGGTTGTTTGGGACAGAGCCAGCGCCCGGTGAGGATGGGCAGATGGTACTCTTTTCTCAAGATGGAGAAGATGTGGTGATCTCCAACCCTGCTGATGCTCAACGTCCTCTAGATCTTTTGCTGATTGCAGGTGTACCCCTTAACGAACCAGTCGTGCGCTACGGGCCGTTTGTGATGAACACTGAAGCTGAAATTACCCAGGCAATCAACGACTACCAAGCAGGAAGGATGGGACGGATTTATGCTTAACACACTTCAATCTAGTCAACATCAACGCTTGAGTGAGTTACGAATCAAACTACTGCGTTTGCACAAGCTTTTACTAGAGACTGAGCGTCTTACCTATCAGCAAGTTCGAGGGCAAGTTTCTAGAGGTGAATTGCTACAACTGGTGATTCGTCATGAGCAGTTTGCCTGGTTGCATCGACTCTCAGCATTGATTATCCAAATCGATGAGTTGCTTCATACTGATGAACCTGTTACGCAAGAGGTAATTGAAGCGATCGACCGTGACATTCGTACACTGCTCAGCCCCGATGAATTGGGCGATGAGTTTGCCATGAAGTATAACACGGCGTTGCAACGCCACCCCGATGTCGTGTTAGCTCATGCAGATGTCATGATGTTGCTGACTTCTGACAGTATTTAACCTTTGATAGACAAGTGGGAGAAGCAATTTTTCTATCAACCAAGGAGAAGGTTTTATGAAAGACAAAGTGGCTGTGGTTACAGGTTCTAGCCGTGGTATTGGTCGAGCTATTGCCAAACGCCTTGCGAAGGAGGGTGCATTAGTCGCGATCAATTACGCTAGAGATGCTGAAGCAGCGGCAACCACCGTTGCTGAGATTCAAGCCGATGGTGGTTCTGCCTTCGCAGTGCAAGGAGATGTTGGCTTGGTCGCCGAGATTCAAAAGTTTTACGACAAGCTCGACGTTGAACTGACTCAACGGACTGGAACTAACCAGTTTGATATTCTCGTCAACAATGCCGGAATTGGAATCTTCACGACGGTTGAGGGAACAACTGAAAAAGAGTTTGATCGACTCTTTGCCGTCAATGTCAAAGGCACTTTCTTTATCACTCAGATGACTCTGCCCCGGCTCCGTGATGGTGGCAGAATCATCAATCTTTCTTCGGGAGCCTCACGCCGTCCTCTCTCAGACATCGCAGTTTACGGGATGACGAAAGCGGCGATCGATAACTTCACTCTAGTGTTGGCAGGTGAGCTAGGTAAGCGGGGTATTACTGTGAACTCGATCGCTCCTGGCTACACAGATACCGATGCTAATGCCAAAATTTTGCAAGATCCAACGGTGAGAGAAACGATTTCATCTATGACTGTGCTTGGACGAATCGGAAAGGTTGAAGACATTGCCAGTGTTGCAGCCTTTCTCGCCCTAGAGGATGGAGGTTGGGTTACAGGTCAGTACATTGAAGCAAGCGGCGGTTTCGGACTGAAGTGACCCCTGAACGCGTACAGGGTATGTCTGTAAAGCAAACATTGAATGGAGAGTTATAGCGATGTCTAAAAATCCAAAAATCGGCCTAGAAGGACTGCTTCGTCCAGAAGATAGCATCCTGGTACTGATTGACCACCAGCCTTATCAGTTCACCAACTTGAACAGCCATGAACCTACGATGATCATTAACAATGTTATTGGTCTTGCCAAATCGGCAAAGGTGTTTAACGTACCCACAATCCTGACCACAGTAATTGAAGAAAGAGGGGGTTATATCATTAAGGGACTACAGGATGTTTTTCCTGATCAAAAACCGATCAACCGCACTTTCATCAATACCTGGGAAGATCCAAACGTTACAGATGTAGTGAAGAAAAGTGGCCGCAAGCAACTTATACTTGCTGCGCTTTACACCGAGATCTGTCTGGCAATGCCAGCAATCCAGGCGCTTGGTGAGGGTTATGAAGTATTCATCGTTACCGATGCTTCGGGCGGTGTTACTGCGGAAGCTCATGACATGGCTGTTCGCCGTATGGTTCAAGCTGGTGCAGTTCCAATCAATTGGATGGCTGTACTTGCTGAATGGCAACGTGACTGGGCACGCACAGAAACAACTGAGGGTGTATCAGATATTGTTCTTGAGCATGGCGGTGCTAGTGCGGTGGCTCTTGCATGGGAACTTCAGCTCCTTGCAACAACCCCTCCAGCGGACGGCAAACCTGTCCAGGTCAGCAATTCCTCCATCTTCACGGGTCGATAGTAAAATCCCATTGCCACTAGAGGATTAGCGAGGGAAATCCTCTCTAAACACAGTCTTCGTCCCCGCTATGACAAAGAGCAGGTTAAGGACAGATACTCTCTTATCCCTGATTCCATCCTGCAACAAATTCATTCACTAATACTCAATTAGGAGATATACTTCATGTCTACGTTCAAGTACAACCGTCTGGATAAAGATAATGCTGCGGCTCTACTGGTCGATCACCAGACTGGACTGTTCTCACTCGTGCGTGATTTTGGTGCCGCCGACTTCAAAAATAATGTGCTAGCGCTGGCAAGTACAGTCAAGTTTTTTGGTCTTCCGACGATTTTGACGACCAGTTTTGAGCAAGGTCCGAATGGTCCTATCATGCCCGAACTGAAAGAGAAGTTTCCTGATGCTCCATATATTCCTCGCCCCGGACAAATCAACGCCTGGGACAATGAAGATTTCGTTAAGGCGGTAGCTCAGACGGGTCGAAAACAATTGATCATCGCTGGGATCGTCACGGATGTTTGTGTCGCGTTTTGTGCTCTGTCAGCGATCGAAGCCGGTTATGACGTTTTTGTCGTCACTGATGCGTCTGGCACATTTGATGAAACTTGCCGCTACGCCGCTTGGGAGCGTATGTCTCGTGCTGGAATTCAATTAGTAAACTGGTTCAGCGTTGCGTGTGAGCTGCATCGTGACTGGCGTAATGATGTCACAGGTTTAGGTAATCTGTTGGCAGGTTACATTCCTGATTACAAAAATCTGATGACCAGTTATGCCGTGAAGCAGTAGAAATCTACCGGGTTGCAGATGAGAGGTTGTTTATTCTGTCACAGGGAGGCACCTATCCTGAGGGCAGCCCTGCCCCTGCTTATGATCTGCAAATGCCCTATCTACGGCTGATTGTTAGGTTTATGGGCATTACCAATATTGAGTTTGTGTACACCGCCGCAACATTACGAAAGGTCGCATTTATGTTGGAAGAGCCTCTTGAAATCGGTACGGATGAAGAAAGTCAGCAGGTTACAGCCATTATCTCTCATGTTGTCCGACCAGGGCGTGAGCAGGGGTATGAGGAGTGGTTACGTGGAATTATTGCCGCCGCCAAGAAGTTTAAGGGACATAGGGGTGTAAGTATCATTCAACCTTGCGATCACGCCCATCCTGAATATGTAGCAATTCTCAGGTTTGATCGGTACACCAACCTCAAACAGTGGCTGGAGTCTGATGTGCGGCGAGAATGGATTGAACGATTGCGACCGCTGATTGAAAAACCGGAAGAAGTGCAAACTCTCACTGGATTAGAAACCTGGTTCACCCTGCCCAACAAGCCCCTCAAGGCTCCCCCACCTCGTTACAAAATGGCACTAGTGACATGGCTGGGCGTGTTTATCACTCTTGCGATTCTCAGTCGTCTACTAGCACCATTTCTGTCCAAGTTACCTGTATTGCTCAATCAATTGATCACAACTGGACTCGTCGTAGCCTTTCTCACTTATTTGATCATGCCGCGTTTGACGCAGTTGTTTCGCCAATGGCTGTATCCGGCTTCCTAAGTTTAAGCGCTGCATCCATTCTTTCTTGATATCAACACCTTCGTCAAGTGGAGGAATTATGAGTAGTCACCCTCAAGCAAGCCGCAGACCAACCGTGATAGGTTAAGGTTATGGTAATTTTGTCAATAAGTAAAAAAACTTAAAAATACTACCAAAAACGTGGTAGGAAACATAATTTTTGTGGCAGCAATGGCGTAACCAAATGACTCATGATTCACTTTGATGCTGAAAAGTCAGTACTAAGCTTAGTTTAATACTTTGTTTTTCACTCACTTTTCAGCATAATTCCTAATTGACAAAATGAATATTGTCTTAACCTCTCACGAATGGCCGCAGACGTTTTTTACAACTGGCTACTGCGGTTGGGGCTTCCTCGTACCTTTTAGGAGTAAATCGCATGAACGCTAACACACTTGCCAGTAACGACACCAACGCCGATGTCATTCTCTTCAACGGTCGAATTGCCACACAGGACGAGCGCCGCTCCTTTGCTTCCGCTACCGCGATTAAAGACGGGCGCTTTGTCGCGGTCGGAACCGACAAAGCGGTGATGTCTCACAAAGGAGCTAATACCAGAGTAATTGATCTGAGTCGTCGCACCGTTATTCCTGGTCTCAATGATTCTCATATCCACCTAATTCGCGGTGGCCTCAATTACAACCTGGAATTGCGGTGGGATGGCGTACCATCTCTAGCAGACGGCTTACGGATGCTGAGAGAACAGGTTGACCGAACGCCTCCAAATCAATGGGTAAGGGTTGTCGGTGGCTGGACTGAGTTTCAGTTTGCCGAACGACGGCTGCCAACGCTGGATGAAATTAATCGAATTGCACCCAACACGCCTGTATTTATTCTGCACCTGTATGATCGGGCTCTTCTAAACCGTGCGGCACTCCGAGCAGTTGGGTACACCAAAGACACTCCGAACCCATTGGGAGGTGAGATCCAACGCGACAGCTACGGGAACCCAACCGGACTGTTAATTGCCAGACCGAATGCCATGATCCTGTATTCCACCTTGGCGAAAGGTCCGAAACTGCCCTACGACCATCAACTGAATTCCACACGCCACTTCATGCGAGAACTGAATCGCCTCGGCATTACTAGCGTGATTGATGCTGGAGGTGGGTATCAAAATTATCCTGACGACTATCAAGTGATTGAGAACCTCCACAAACGGGGTGAGCTCACAGTTCGTATTGGCTATAACCTGTTCACGCAACGCCCCAAACAGGAACTAGAGGATTTCTCAGGCTGGGCGAAAATTGTTAAGCCGGGTCAGGGTGATGACTTCTATCGCATGAATGGCGCAGGTGAAATGTTAGTCTTCTCAGCGGCAGATTTTGAAGACTTCCTAGAACCCCGTCCAGATCTAGCTGACTCTTTAGAAACGGAATTGAGGAATGTTGTGACGCTGCTCGCACAGAATCGCTGGCCATTCCGTCTGCATGCCACTTATGACGAGTCCATCACGCGCTTCTTGAATGTATTTGAGCAAGTCAATCGGGAAATCCCCTTCAATGGACTGCATTGGTTCTTTGACCATGCTGAAACGATTTCTGAACGCAATCTTGAACGAGTCAAAGCATTAGGCGGTGGCATTGCTATTCAACATCGCATGGCATTTCAAGGTGAGTATTTTGTTGATCACTATGGTGAAACTGCTGCTGAACAGACACCTCCGATCGCCCGCATGCTAGAAATGGACATCCCAGTGGGAGCTGGAACCGATGCGACGCGAGTGGCTTCCTATAATCCGTTTGTTGCCCTTTACTGGCTCGTTAGCGGTAAGACCGTCGGTGGGACAGCACTTTACCCAGAGCAGAATCGCCTGATTCGAATGGAGGCACTGCGGCTTTACACGGTGGGCAGTAGTTGGTTCTCATCTGAGGAAGGGCAAAAAGGGGCAATCTCCCCCGGTCAACTGGCAGATTTAGCAGTGCTGTCCGACGATTTCTTCTCGATTCCAGAACAACGGATTAAGAGTTTGGAATCAGTTCTGACGGTTGTAGGTGGCAAGATTGTGTACGCAAGTGACGAGTTCCGTGATTTGGATCCGCCGCTGTTGCCCGTGCTGCCTGAGTGGTCGCCCGTTGCAACCTATGGCGGATATTACTCAACGCCTGCTGTTCCCACTGCTGCAAAAGCCATTCACCTCTGTACTGCCCTATGTAACCACATCCATAAAGTGACCTGTCGCACAGCATCCTCTACGCTCAACACCGCTGGCTCTTTGTCTAGCTTCTGGGGTGGTATGGGCTGTGACTGCTTTGCTTTTTAAAAGCAGGAATGATGAAGGGTGAGATTTTCATTTTGGAAAGTTGCACATCAGGTTACTTATGGAACGATCTCCTATCAATAGTCCTGTGCTGCGGAGCTTGTCGCCACAACCCTCTAACTCCCATTTGAATGTTGCACTCACCCATGTTGCACAAGAGGTTAGTGAGCTACTTCAGCAATTTCATCTTGCAGTAAAAAGGGACATCAATTCAGTTGAGACGATTTCGATTCGAGCAATTGAGCCAGAATACAAGTTCATTCTTGTGAAAAAACTCTATGATTCATCAGTTGAGTCAGGCTCACACGCTAGAGCGTATTTGCAAAGTAAACATTGAATGGAGACTTATAGCGATGTCTAAAAATCCAAAAATCGGACTCGAAGGACTGCTTCGTCCAGAAAATAGCATCCTGGTACTGATTGACCACCAGCCTTATCAGTTTACCAACTTGAACAGCCATGAACCTACGACGATCGTTAACAATGGGGATTTCGCCCCATCAGTACGTGATTCAACAGCACGTGGAACAGGCAAATTTCTCCTCTAAAATTCACAGATTCTGAACTTGCTCCGATTGTGTAATTGCAAACCTAAACTTATGCTGATCCAAAAACTAAACGACTGTGAAGAAATTATCGCTGGAGATGGAACTGTTCTGCGCGAACTGCTTCATCCTGACAAACAAGACATCAACTTGCGTTACAGTTTGGCGTATGCGATCTTGCCTGTTGGCAAAACTTCGATTCCCCATTCTCTAAAGACTTCTGAGGTTTATTACATCATTAGCGGTGTTGGAGAAATGTCGATCGACAGTGAAGTTTGTCGCATTGAACCAGGCGATGCGGTTTACATTCCTCCAAATGCAATCCAGTTCCTTCACAACTACGGCGACGAACCCATTGTTTTCGTTTGTCTAGTCGATCCAGCTTGGCGCAAAGAAGACGAAACGATTTATGCACCTGAAATTGAGGCAACCGCATCACTCTAATCCAATCGCTCAAAACTATGAATTCACAAACAGCTCAAACCACAACTGCTGCTGACGAGTCCGCAATCCGTACTTTCCATCATCAGATGATTGATGCTTGGAATCGAGGCAGCGGTGAAGACTTCGCTGCTCCGTTTAGCGAAACTGCCGATTTCATCGCGTTCGAGGGAACGCATCTCAAGGGTCGAAAAGCGATCGCTGCATTTAATCAGCAAGCTTTCGACACGGTTGTCAACGGAACACGCCTGGAGGGTGAGGTGAATTTCGTCCACTTCCTGAATCCTCAACTTGCTCTCATGAACGGAGTTGTCAGGGTAATGCTGCCCGGACAACCCGAAACTTCACCGTCACGAGATTCGATGCAGCTATTCGTCGTGATGAAACGTGATGAAGATTGGCGGATTGAAGGGCTACTCAATGCCCGGAAGTTGACGCTAGAAGGGCAATTTTTCTTGGACGAGTTTGACTCGCTGAGTGAAGAGGCTCAACGTCAAGTAACCGATCTCGTTACAGTTATCAAGCAGGCTTCGCTTCAATCGCAGGAGTAAACAAAGAATTCGGCAACGATCGCGAATGAAATAAGAATCTGAAAGCAATCAAGCAGTTTCACTCATTACACTTCGGGTAGATAGAACATTACACAACCACAAGCCGCAAGAGATTTCTAATGAACCGAAAGATTCTTCCAACCACAATCATAACCACAATCACGATCGCAATCACGATTCTGTTCGGCGTACTGTTACCGTTCAATTTTCCATCCTTGGCTCAAGTCAGTCCACAAGTGATTCCCAGAGTCGAAGCGAACGAAAGTTCCGAGGGGATTCCACCCAGCTACCGTTTAGTCATTAGCCGACCTCAAGACAATGTTTATGTTTTCTGTCCCACTAACTTCGAGCCACAGTTGAACTATCTGCGAAATGTGAAGGCGATTCAATGTCAGTCGTTTACCAGTCCTTAGAAATAAGTTCTGAATTGTAATGAACAGAGGAACACCATGAATAAGCCTGAGTTTTTTATCACTCCCGGTTATGGGGAATATATGCTGAATAAATTGCATTACTCGCAAGCAGTAAAAATTGGCGATCGAGTGGAGACATCCGGACAAGGCAGCTGGGATGACAATCTGCAAATTCCCGAATCACTCGCAGACGAGATTGCTCAAGCATTTCAGAACGTAGAGCGAACCTTAGCGACTGCTGGTGCGAGTTGGGAGCATGTTGTTCACGTTAATTCTTATCATGTTGACGGGTTTCCCCCAGAGGTGAACGAGGTGATGGTCAGGCTATTTCATCATTATATGCCCGATCGCGCCCCAATTTGGACAGCGGTAGGAGTCGCGGCGCTTGCACTACCAGCGATGCGGATCGAAATCCGCGTGACTGCAATTGTTCCGTGAGCTTTGCATCAATGGTAGCAGAAACCGCTTCGTTAAAGCATCCACTTGAACAGAGGAGAGATTCAGATGTCAGAGAACAATAAAGCAATCTTAGCAGCGGCAAACGCGGCGATCGCCCAAGGCAACTATGAAGGATTCTTGTCGTTCTGCGCCGACGACACGAAATGGACATTCGTTGGCGACAAAACATTGAACGGAAAAGATGCCGTTCGTCAATGGATGGTAACAGAGTATGTGGAACCACCTTTGAATATCGTCGCAAACTTAATCGCTGAGGGGGATTTCGTCACGGCACTGGGCAACATCACTCTGAAGGACAAAGACGGGAAGGCATCTGATTACTCGTACTGCGACATCTGGCGCTTTCGTGGCGACAAGATTGTCGAATTAAGGGCTTTCGTCATCAAAACCGAAATCAAGGATGAAACCAGCAGCGCGGCGTAAATAAATTGACGCGAACCCGATTTGTAATTGACGCGGCATACCGCTGAGGTCTGATCGGTCTAGCCTGCCGTCATCATTCCGTCGTTGTCAACCTGCCCACGGTTCCGGTGATGGTATCCTTCGTGTGATGCGTCGGACAGACGCGGAACTCGTAAGAATTCAACGAATTATTGTAAGAATCACCAAAGAAATTAAGCATTGGAATCAATACAGTTGAGATAGAAAGAACCAGGAGCATCTAACATGGTCAAAGAGCAAACAGTAGACAAACAAGCAAATGTACAGGCAACCCCCAACCTGACACCCGCTCAGGAAGCCTTACAAGCACTCTGGGATGAGCATCTGCGGCTTGAGTTTGACACTCACAACACCGAAGACACTCTCGCCACGATGGTTGAGGATGCTTACGTTAACGACATTCCGGTAATGACTGGAGGAGTAGGGAAATCGGCACTGCGTGAGTTTTATTCCAAGTACTTCATTCCACAGATGCCGCCGGACATGGAGCTGACTCCGATCTCGCGCACGATCGGGACCAATCAACTCGTCGATGAAATGCTGGTTAAGTTCACTCATACCATCCAGATGGACTGGATGCTACCTGGCATTGCTCCGACTCTTAAACGGGTTGAAGTGGCAGTGGTAGCGATTGTCCAGTTCCGTGATGGCAAGCTAGCCCATGAACACATTTATTGGGATCAGGCAAGTGTATTGGTTCAACTCGGCATGCTCGATCCGAGTACACTGCCCGTTGTAGGGGTTGACAGTGCGCGCAAGGTACTCAATCCGAGCTTGCCCTCAAACGCACTGATCGATCGTGCCAGCGATCGCGACTAAGTGTAAAAGCCAGCAAATATCAATGCCCAAACCCGCCATTTTGCAACCAGGATGTTACTCATCCTGGTTGTATATTAAGGCGCTTCTTATTGCTGGCTCCTACACGTATTGCTCATTGAGTTTTTGACAAAATGACACAGCCATTCATAACAACAGGTAACTATCATGATGCTGAAAGACAAAGTTGCTTTGGTGACTGGCGGAACATCGGGCATCGGTCGAGCAACTGCGTTAGCGAAGCTTAACGAAGTTATCGCCTCCGGTGCTGCGGGTGCCAAAGTGCTCTTCTCGGACATACGCGGTGTAGAAGGTGAAGAAACTGCTGATTTGATTCGCGAGACTGGGGCGGAATGCTTGTTCGTGAAATCAGATGTATCGAGTGAGGCGGATGTCCGGGAATTGGTGCAGAAAGCGATAAGCTGGGTACAGCTTGCGCTTCGCGAACGCCACCTACGGCAGACTCGATTGTGCCTTTAACAATGCTGGCATCGATCTTGCTGTTAAACCACTGCACGAACAATCGATCGAGAATTTTGACCAGATCGTGTCAATCAATGCACGAGGGGTATTTCTGTGCATGAAATATGAAATTCAACAGATGTTAACTCAGGGCGCAGGCGCGATCGTGAACAATTCATCAACGAATGGTCTCGTTGCGCTTCCAGGAATCTCTCCCTACGTTGCTAGCAAACACGCAGTGATGGGGCTGACACGATAGCGAAGCGCTGCTGCGAAGCGCAGATCGGCAGCTCTCGACTATGCCAAACACGGCATTCCGATTAATGCCGTCAATCCTGGCCCGATTGCGACCGATCTAATGGCTCGTAGTGCTGAGCAGATAGGCATCACATTTGATGATTTAGGAACGATGGTTCCGATGGGTCGGATCGGTCAGGCAACAGAAATTGCTCAAGCGGTTGTGTTTCTCTGCTCTGATGCTGCCAGCTATATTACGGGACAACCTTTAGCGATCGATGGTGGATATACAGCAAGTTGATTGAAACAGTTCTATCTAGAACATAAAACTATAGCCCTCTACACACAAGGATATGGCGATGCGTAGACTCGTGACTTCACCAGATGCCGTTGGCAACCTCACCTTTCAAGACACTGAAGTTCCTACTCCGAAGGCCAACGAGTGCTTGATTCGCGTCAAGGCATTTTCGATGAATCGGGGCGAACTTAAGCGATCGCAAAATGACCCACTTGGCACTCCAATTGGCTGGGATGTCGTTGGTGTTGTTGAACAAACAGCACAGGACGGTAGTGGTCCACCCACAGGGACAAAAATTGTCGCCCTCTCCATCCGCTCGGAAGGCTGGGCAGAATATGTAGCAATTTCGACTCGCTTTCTGGCTATCATTCCCCAGAGCGGATCATATACCGATGCCCCCACACTGCCCGTCGCGGGGTTAACAGCACTGTATGCAGTGGAAAAGGGATCTCGTTTACTAGGAAGTCGGGTGCTGATCACAGGGGCAACAGGGGGAGTGGGACTCTTCGCCATGCAGCTTGCTCGGATGATGCGAGGCAGCGTCGTTGCCCAAATTCGTCAGCCAGCGCAAGAAGCATTTGTGCGAGATTACGGCGCGGATGAAGTGGTGATGACCGAAACCGGGCAAGAAGCCAAGCAGTTCGCGCCTTATCGACTGATTGTCGATGGAGTAGGAGGTGAATTGGTCGGGAAGCTAACTGCGTTTTTGGCTCAAGGAGGCACCTGCGTTTGTTATGGCAGTAGTAGCGGCAACGAGATGAAGCTGTCCCTGGCAGACTTCTATTCCGAGAATGGAGGACAGCGCACGCTTTACGGGTTCACGCTGTACACCGAAGTAGAGCTGGAAAGTGCTAGTTCTGGGCTGGCTCGTCTGCTGAGGTTAGTTGAGCAGGGGCGGCTCAAAACGCATATTGATCGAGCAGTTTCATGGCGTGAAGCAGACGTTACGTCGGCTGATTTGATCGGGCGCAGATTTTCAGGTAAGGCTGTGCTGCATGTGGACTAATTGTTGTTCATCGGCTGAGTCATGTCAGCCACATAGGAATAGATTATCGCTGAGCTTTATTTACAAAGAATGAAATGAAACGATTTACTTCGTTTACTTTCCTGTATCTCGCGCTGGGAGTTTGTCTAACGGCGATCGCGCTTGGATACCCAAACCTGAGTTCGAGTCTTCAAACAAACTTGTTGATCAGTGCAGGAGCGTCCTACATCGTCTGCTTCCTCAGCACCTTCTCATTTTGGCGTGAGATGACAATCCGTGTCTATCGCAGACAGAATTCAGTCGTAATTCTCCCCTGGTTGGTGATTGGATTCAATATTATTTGGATGATCTGGGAGGTTCAAAGTCAGAACTGGACGAGTGGCTCAAGCTATGGGTGGAGTTTTAGCGGTTCGCAGCGCGTTGCGGTGAGACCAGTGCTGCAGGAGGGTTTCCCTCCGTAGGCATCTGGCGAACCCGAAGGGGGGTTCCCCCCGTTGTAGCGACTGCGAACCCGAAGGGCGATTGGTACTCCTACCTCTGCACCTAAACCTCGGGGAAAATCCCTTGGGTGGACACCAGGTAAAGCCCGTACCCGTAGAATCCGTTATCCAATTGTTAAAAAGACTGCAACAAAGCCTCTGAAAGAGCAACAAAAATCTGCTTAATCTCAAATATCTTTATCTTTGAAGCTTGTGTTTTATTAACTCAGCCCTACTGGGTCGTTTCTTATTGCTTAGTCTAAACTCCAGTAACCGCAGATAACCCTCTATTTTTTGACACCAGTACATTCCCGCCTTCGTCCTAGTACAAAATAACTATTTTTTGGCGATCGCCTGCTTTTAGTCTAAACACCAGTTGTTTAATAACAAAGCAAAAAACCACCTACATTTTCTTTAGGTGGGTATTGATTTGTGGCATTGTATTAAACTTCTTTTATAAGCAAATGTATCAAGGTTTTTGAGGGAAAGAAGGTGCCTGAATTATGCAGGGTTTAGTGTCACATTTTTGCTTATAAAGCATATTGACATAGGATTCTTGCCAAGTGAGGGGAATTTCCAACAATGACAGTGTTCCTGTAATTCCCAATCCCAGAAAGATTAAAAGGGCAATGCAATTCAAAGCGATGTGAACCTTACGCCAGCGATTTTTCTTGTCTTTATAGATTTCTGGCAAAATTGCTAAAGAAAAAATCATCAACAGGGCGGCGATTAACCCATAGTAGTAATGAGAGATATACCACTGATTAGTTTTGCGATAAACACCATCCTGACAACCAAGTACCACTAAACCCATCCCAGTTAGAGTAGCAAATATAGCACGCCAATTTCGTTCTCTTGTTTGATAGAGTAGAATCAAGGAAGCAAGAGTAGCAGCAAATAATAGTCCAATAAAGATGACTTGAAAGGGTGTTTTAGTCCAAATATTTTTGTCTACAATTTTACTAAAAATAGCGTAAGCTAGAGCTATTAAAACAATTCCTACAACACCACCTGTCAAATAGCGACCTAGCTGGACATGCTCCTGTCCTGCAACTGGGGTAATTTTACTTTTACCCGTTGCCTTAGTTTCCAATCGGCGCTGACGAGTCTGTAAAGCGCGGTTGACGACAATACCGATTAAAGGGAAGACGACAATCACAGCGATCGCTGGATGCAACAGCAAAATCGCATCTCTCAATTCCATAGCAAACCTCTGTTTTGAAGATATCTACAGCAGAATCATTCGTCAGGAGTCATAATACAGAATGCATTCTGTACAACGCTCAGTTCAATAGATGGGTTGAAAACTCCAGCGTGCTTCGGCTCCGCTCACGGTAAACTGTCTACACGGGAGCCAGTTCTTTATATGAGCAGTTTGAATACCATACATTTGATTCTGACTCCTGGATTTTTCTTCAATGAAACCGCTAACTATGCCTGCCTTCGCTACGCAAACGGGCATGCGGTATTCTGACTTTTGTTGATAATTATTTAACTTCGTTCGGAGCAAACGCAGTAATTTTGCCTTTCTTAAGTGCAACTATCACGCCGTAAGTTGCACAGTAGGAAATTGTGATATCGTTAGCTTTGTTGTAGAGATTCACAACCATGCCTGCACCTCCTGGTTGTACGGCAATTGGCTCAAGATCGCCAAAAAAGTAACGCCGCAGCTGGTCACCACTACCAAACTTACCTTTACTTTTGGTAAGCATGTCAATTTTTTGTTGAGTCGTCAAGCCAGTGACATCTTTCATGTTTTGTTTTGTTTCCTGGGCTGATGCTTGAACCAGTGAAGGATTCACAAAGCTTAGTGGAGCATCCCAAACCGTAACCAAACCAGCGAGGGCAACAGTTGCAAGTAGTGACGAAGCGAATTTCATTGTGACTCCTTATCTTTGATTTATCTCAACTGTCCAAAGTATCCCAGTTGGTAGTGAGACTCATCTGAAACCAAACCATGAATTTTCTGAATTTATCCCTGGATAAAATTCAATTTTTACTCAGCTTTTTCTCAGATTCACCTCACCCTGAGTTAAAGAGAAAAGTTCACTATCGTTAACAGTGCTTTCATAACAATGGTGTTATTGTGACCAGATACAGAAGAACACATCGTCTTATCCCAAGAATTCCAGGACAAATCTATCTCTGGCTAGCAATGCTGATTTTTGGAACATCTAGCGCAGTGACTCGGAAGTTGACACAAATCGGTGCCCAAAACTTTATGGGCGATCGCAATCCAATTTCTCTATGTAATGTTTTGTTCGTGGGAAACCTGTGTGCCTTGATAATTTTCATAGCAATTTACTGGCGACAGTGGAATCTTAGGGCTTTGAAACAACTATCAAGGAAGGATTGGTACTGTCTTGTGGCAATAGCGATTCTATCTGGAGCACTTGCCCCTGGTTTAATTTTCCAGGCATTGGCGTTAACCCAAGTTAACAATGTCATTTTAGTTGGACGTTTGGAACCGCCGCTGACTCTGGCTTTATCACTTTGGTTGTTGAAGGAACGGGTGAATCTTTGGGAAGTTATGGGAGCGATCGCCGCGTTTGTCGGCGTTATCCTAACCATCATCCTTCAACCCCCAGGACAAACCATGATGAATATGGGGGGTTTCAGTGTGGGCATTGGGGAAATTTTGGCAGCCGCAGCAGCCGTGGCATCAGGCGCTTCCACGATTATTGGCAAACGATCTCTCGCCAAAATCCCTTTGGGAATCTACAATATCTTTCGTACTGCTTTAGGAACCTTAATCTTTTTCTTTATTGCTTTAGAGCTATATGGCAGCAACCATTTTATGGATGTGTTCTCGCCTTTCCTATGGCAGTGGATGTTTGTGTATGCTGCGGTGATTGTGGTGCTAGGTCAATTTTTCTGGAGTATGGGCTTGAGAGCTTCGACGGTGTCTATGGCTTCTTTAATTGGCTCGTTTTCTCCAATCGTAGGAATCTTGGCAGCCTATTTCATTTTAGGCGAAGCCCCTACCTTCGCTCAATATGTCGGCGGCAGCGTTATTTTAACTGGCGTCTTATTGAGTCAAATTGGCAAAAGGCAAGAAACTTCTCGCACCACTGTATTTTCCGGCATGGATTCTACCCAAGGAGAACAAGAGGTAGAAACTGGTATGGGCTTTAAGGGTATGTGAAAAATGATAAGTCTTTAACCGGACATGATATCACCCGTTATCCAACTCCAAACACAACTGCCGAAAATGGTCGCCCCTTTGTTCAAAATTAGCGTATTGGTCGAAACTTGCACAAGCAGGAGATAGCAGCACCACAGATGCTTGATAGTGTTTTGCTAATTCTGCTGATTTAGGAACCGCTTTTTCCATTGTTTCTACAATTTCGTAATTCTGATATCCTTCTTGTTGCAATTTTTTAGCAAAAGCCGGTGCAGCAGTGCCAATCAGCAATACACAGGCGGCTTTGTCTTTAATTTTTGCTATCCAGCCAGTGTCATCACCTGCTTTGGCTTCACCACCAGCAATTAATATAACCGGACTTTTGACTGAGACTAAGCCAACTTCAGCAGCGTCGTAGTTAGTGGCTTTGCTGTCGTTAATAAAATCAATGCCTTCCCAAGTACAAATGTGTTCCAAACGATGAGGAACACCAGGAAATCCATTTACACCACGAACAATAGCATCTTGATCAATTCCCGCTAAACGCGCGGCTGCAACTGACATCAGTAAATTTTGCTGATTGTGTTCTCCTACCATCCGTAAAGCAGAAACTTCCACAATGCGTTCGGGTTGAGAGTTTGCATTCAACTTTTCTACAACCCAGCCATCTTCAATGTAATAGCCTTTAGAACCGATTAAATCATCTTTACCTTTGACACTTGTCCAATAGGCGTCAAACCAATCACTTGCACCGACTTTCCTTAAATATGGATCATCACCGTTAAACACTTGTAACTGAGACTGACGCAGCAGATGCGCTTTGATGTTGTAGTAGTTCTCTAAGGTTTTATGGCGACTGAGGTGATCTGGCGTGAAAGTTGTCCATACACCGATGCGAGGCGCAAGAGAAGAAGATGATTCTATTTGATAGCTGCTGAGTTCTGCAATCACCCAGTCTATTTGATTGTTAGATGAGGGGGAGACTTCTGAATTGATTTGTCCCTGATTCTCCACAGACAGGGCAACTTCACACGCAGCGTAGCCAATGTTACCGCAGGCAGGAGCGTGTAGTCCTGCTTCTTGAAAAATTGCAGCAATTAAGGCTGTGGTAGTGGTTTTACCGTTTGTGCCAGTAATTCCTACCCAAGGGACGGATTGCAAATGTTGCCAAGCGAGTTCCATCTCGCCGATGGTTTCAATACCTAATTCTCGTGCCTTAATTAACACGGGTATATCCCAAGGCACGCCAGGACTAACTACTATCAATTGAGGTAAGTCTGAATCATTGAGTTCTAGAGTATACCCCAATTTTACAGTAATTTGTTCTATGGCAAGTTCTTGTTGTTGCTTTAGGAAGTCTAAGGAGGTGTTGCGATCGCCGAGTTCCACCTCCCAACCTTCCCGTTTCAACAATCTCGCCGCAGCAATACCTGATTTTCCTAATCCAATGACGTGGGCTTTGGGCATAGACTGTGGCAGAGGTCCCTGGTTAAGCACCATTATGGTAGCGTTTATTTGCAAAAATCACACAACTTTTTTTTACTCATGCTACAAATTTTTGACTATCGCCCCAAAATCCGCTAAAACACGAGCATGGTTACGAAGTAATCCCAGTAAATTTAACCGATTGCGTTTGATTTCTGGATTGGAGTCCATAACTAAAACGCTTTCCGCACCGTCAAAAAAGTTGCTAACGGTGGGGGTAATTTGCTCTAATCCTGTTACTAGCTGTCCATAATCTCGTGACTCTTGTGCAGCTTGAGTTTGTGGCACTAATTCCACAATCGCATTGTAAAATGCTTCCTCGGATGATTTTTGGAAGAGTTCTTTACGAACACTAGTTTTAGGGTCAAGTTGTTTTGTATCCAAATCTCCTTGAGCCGCTAAACGAGTGGAACGATTCACTGTTTCGTAGATGTTATCTAATGTACCATTGGCGCGGATTTTTTGTAGGAAAGTTGCGCGATCGCCCACATCCAATAAATCCTTCAACGCCCTTTGTGTATATTCTCGGTCATTTTCTCCCAAAACAGCATTCACTAAGTCATAGTCAATGTGTTTTTCTTCTTGCAGTAAAGTACGGATGCGTTGCAGGAAAAATTCTTGTAACGCAGCAACTAATTGATTCCCATCTTTGTGATATTCACTCGCGAAATCTGTTGCAACTTTTTCCAGTAACTGTTGTAAATTGATAGGTAGATGGGCTGCCCATGTGATATTCACGACTGCATTTGCTGCCCGTCGCAAAGCGAAGGGGTCAGAAGAACCCGTGGGTATCATCCCCAATCCAAAGATACTGACTAATGTGTCAAGTCTGTCTGCCAAACCGACAACTTGTCCTGTTAAAGTTTCGGGTAATATGTCATCTGCCGAACGAGGTAAATAATGTTCAAAAATTGCCGTTGCAACTGCTTCCTCTTCTCCACTTGCAAGAGCATATTTTTGTCCCATAACTCCCTGTAATTCCGGGAATTCATACACCATTTGACTGACCAAATCAGCTTTACATAAAAGAGCTGCTCTTTTGATGTTTTCGCGTTCTTTTTCGCTTAATTGCAACTGTTCTGTGATTTGTGCGGCAATTTTGCAAATGCGGTTGACTTTCTTTCGCAGCGAACCTAAATCCTCTTGAAAAGTGACGGTTTCCAATTGAGGTAAAAAGCTTTCCAAAGGTTTTTCTAAATCAGCATCGTAGAAAAAGCGACCATCGGCTAAACGTGCACGAATGACTCTTTCATTTCCCACAGCAATGATGTCTGATTTTGTGGGGTCACCGTTAGAGATTGTGACAAAATTAGGTAGTAAGTCTTTGGTGTTTGAACTTTGGAACACAGGAAAATAACGCTGATGACTTACCATCACAGTGGTAATCACCTCTGTAGGCAAGTTCAAAAACTCTGATTCAAATTTACCAATAACAGCTGAGGGAAATTCTACAAGATTTGTGACTTCCTGCAATAAATCTGGGTAAATTTCTACATAACCGCCTAACTTTTGGACAGATTCTTTGACTTGCTGCGTAATCGTATTTACCCGTTCATCCGTATCAACCACAACAGATCCAGAGCGAAGGGTGGTGACATAATCATTCGCGTGGGATATTGTCACAGGTTCTGGATGCAAAACACGATGACCTTGAGAGATGCGATTGCTCTTTACCGTCTCAGAACCATTATCCAATTCTATTGGCAGCACCGCTTCATCTAACAAAGCAACAATCCAGCGGATGGGACGAGAAAATGTCTTATCCCCATCACCCCAACGCATCAACCGCTTTCCTTCGAGTTTGAAAATCCATTGAGGAACAAGTTCTGTTATTATCTCAGCAACTGGACGACCGCGAGTCACTTTTCGGACAAAGACAAAATCTCCCTTTTCAGTCGGGCGAACTTCCAACGCAGAGACTTCCACACCTTGCTTTTTAGCAAAGCCTTGTGCTGCTGGTGTTGGGTTCCCATCTTTAAACGCTGCTTGTGCGGGGGGACCTTTAATTTCTTCTTCGCGATCCGCCTGCTGCGAGGGTAAACCTTTGATGAGTACCGCTAAGCGGCGGGGAGTTCCGTAAACTTCCACAGCATCGTAAGTCAGGCTGTTTTCTTCCAGAGTGTGAGGAATGCGAGATTTCCACTGCGAGATAGCGCTACTCAGGAAACTTGCAGGGAGTTCTTCTGTACCAACTTCTAATAAAAATGAAGGCATAGGACTATTTTTCAAGGAAAGCTGGGCTTAATTATATTAGTCAATTGAACCAGTTTACCGTGCTTGTTATGCTTCTGTTTCAAATGCAACACCTTCATACAGCAATTCAATAGGAAACTCAAATTCAATACTTGATAGAGTGATAATATCGTAAGCAGTGTAGGGATAGTAAAGCCACATTCTTCCCTCTCCCCGACAGAAACGCTCAACAGAAATTTTTTCAGAGTCTATCAATATATACTCTTGCAAAGTGGGGATTTTTAGATAATCAGTGAATTTATCACCCCTATCTTTGCTGCTTGTACCTGGGGAGAGGACTTCCGCTATGAGTTTAGGAAACTGAATAAATTTGCGGGCGTTGAGGTCTTGAGGATCGCAACTGATGATAACATCAGGATAGTAGTACTGGCTTTGGGGACTGAGTTGTACTTTCACGTCTGACACATTCACCCGACAACCTCTAGAACGCAGATGTGGGCGTAAGGGAGTGTAAAAGTTAAGTGCAATGTCATTGTGGGGAATTGTAACACCTGTCATGGCAAAGACTTTGCCGTTGACGTATTCGTAGCGAACGTCTTGCTGAGGTTCCCATTCGAGATATTCCTCAACGGTCATTTTTTGGGGTTGTTGGGTGACAGCTAGCATAATCTTTGAACGCCAGGACTTTTTTAGGTTTGGTTTGATTGTAGCGTTCTGGGTGAGGGTGTTAGTTCGTCAGAACCGTCCTTGGGCTAATTTGCAGAAGTCAAACATAGCTAGTACTCGCGCTTGTCTTTATCCAATAGTTTTACGCATCAGGTCTTACTTGCTGTGATAAAAACAAAGCGGTCTGAGAATTTAAGAATAGATTGCTGGGCATATTTTTGTTCCATTTCAGCTAGACCAAGAGCAAGTTGTTCATCATCAAAAGTTGAAAGCAAAGACATATAACGATTTTGTACCATCTGCAAATATTTAGACTTAGGAATTGCCAAAGGATATTCTACAAAATCCACCGCTACATGAAAACCAATTTTTTCCAGTAAGCTAGCAAGATTATTATAATTGGGTTGGACTTCTTCATATTTACGCAAAGCTTTACTAAATAACGGGTAATCAATTTTTGGCGGAAGAAGTATTAGCAGTAAAATACCACCACAGGTCAATCTTTGGAAGAGATTACTTAATAACAGTTTTTCTTCATTAATATGATGCATTAATTCCTTAATAATAATTTTATTGTATGTTCTAGACGAAGCCGAAAAGTTTATTGCATCCATTTCCACGCATTTATACTTAAGATTATTAGGGATTTGCTCAAGCATCTTGTTCGAGGAGTCCACACAGATAATCGGATTATATAACTGCATCTGATTGTTAATTTCTTTAGCGTATATTCCTGTACCACATCCTAAATCTATAAGTATATCTGTATTTTTTAGACATAAATGTTCAATGATTTCGTTAGTAATAAACTGAACAAAATCCTCTGAATAAAACCATAAATCTTCATACATACCTGCTATTGTTTGATAATGATTATGAATAAGTTCGCTCATATAATCTTAGAAAAAGTATTTGGACGACGCTACAGGCTGGTTTCGCTTCGCATCTACGCACTGGTGAGTGAGTCCAAGGGAAGCGATAGCCTACCTCTGTGACAAACACACCCACTTAAGTTAACCTATATTTGGATGCCTAAGCCAGGAAGTCGCCCTCCTGACTCGGCTACAAAACCGTGCATGAATCGTTAGATTCACACGGCTCCTCAATGACTTGGTGTTTGTCAAACACACCTATAAATTCCGAGTTAGAAGGGATTAAGGTGATAATCCTCATCTATCTCTGGAACTTTAATGGCAACATTATCTGCTGCCGTTTTAGCATCGTGGCAATGTCCGTGGAGTAATTGAAGGTTGTCATAACTGTCCTTACCGCCTTTTGAGCGAGGAGTTTTATGGTCGATTTCCATCAAATCTCCGTCGTGGAAAAATAGTCCGCAATGGGCACACTTTCCTTTTTGCATTTTCAAGAGTGTTGCCACCCTCGTTGGTGCTTCGGGATGTTTACCCATTCTAGAACTCCAGTAAACCCAATCACCATCGAATGGGCTTCTGCTTCCTTGCACTTTTGTGTGTCTCACGATAGGAGTTTCGCGGTGCTTCAGGAGGCGAATTCCCCGATTAATTGATGTGAATACCCAATTATCAGACCCAATAGTTTGCCAATATTTTTGACAACTCCATTGAGAAGATTTATTGGGGTGGCGATGTTCTGCCCATGCTTTCAATTGGCTAAATAGTATTGAATCAGCTTTGTTGAATATGCGTTTACTAACGACACTTGCGTAATAGGATGTCCATCCACGAATGATGGGATTTAAGTGAGCAATTAAATCAAACTGAGGTACTGACTTATGGCTCTCAATCACTTTCCCTATCTGATACGTGTGTGCATTTAGTTTTGCTTTGCTTGGGGTAATTATGGTTTTGAAACCGAGTAATATTCCGCCTCTGTTTTTACCACTATGACCTTTGCCTACAGCAAATTGTCTAATGGTGAAACCCAGAAAATCAAAACCTACGTTATCTTCATGCTTATTAAGAGTATGAGATATCCGCGTTTTACTTGGTTTCAATTCCAGTCCAATTCCGCTTAACCACTCCGCAATAATCTGCTGACATCTTTGAACAACGGTAAGGTTTTCGTGTAGGATGACAAAATCATCTGCAAATCTAATTAAGCTTATTGCCTGACGGTTAGCCGTTTTACTTCCGGGTAACGTGAGAGCAAATTGTTTAATTTGATTCTCCATACCGTGGAGGGCAATATTCGCTAACAACGGCGAAATACATCCGCCTTGTGGCGCACCCTCGGATGTTCTGCTGTAGGTTTTCTGCCTATTAGAATAGGCAGCAAAATCAATCACTCCCGCTCTTAACCATTCGCGAATTTGTCGGCGAATGGTGGGGAATGTGTTTAATTTTGACAGCAGAGCATTGTGGTTAATTCGGTCAAAGCAACGTGCAATATCGGCATCCAACACGTATTTAGGCTTAAACCTAATTGTGAGGAATATTGCCTCAATTGCATCATGGGCGCTTCTTCCCGGTCTAAACCCAAACGAGTTCCCCTCAAAGCGGGCTTCCCATTCTGGTTCTAGCGCTATTTTGACTAACGTCTGCAAGGCACGGTCGTAAATTGTAGGTATCGAGAGCGGTCTTTTTTCCCCCTCTGAATCAGGTTTGGGTATCCACACCCTTCGAGTAGGTGCAGCTTTACTCCCTAATCTCAGGGATTTTACCAAGATGAGACGTGCTTTTGGGGATAAGCTTTTCAGCCCATCCACTCCTGCCGTCTTCTTACCTCGGTTCTCTTGTGTTACCTTACGCACCGCTAAACACTTGGCTGACCAGGAATGTACCAGAGTTTTCTGGAGTTTTTTGACTGTTTTGACATCACCACGCTGCGAGGCTTTGTAGATGCGTTTTTGCAACTTGAATACTTTCCTTTCTAACTTTCGCCAGGGGATAGCATTCCATTCCACCGTAGTCTTGAAACTCGTTTTAGACGTATACATTGCTACTTATACCTCTACAATCCAAGTCACCGTGTCTCCGTCTGCATATCCCTTGCATTACCAAGGGCATTAGCTTCTGAGACAATCCTTCTCCCACATAGCTTCCGGTCGGCTACCTACTCAAGAATTCGACCAATTCTTGAGAGCATATGAGGGGTTTACTTCGTTCCCAAATTTCCGTTTGACGCTGGTTTTAGGATTCTCTCTCTTCACCGGGTTTCTTGTGAGTGCTTATTGGTCTGCCGCTAATCAGCCAATCACCAATCCTTTCCCTTTTGGGTCAAGCCTAACAGCCTTTTGGCTTGTTTTGCATTACGATGATTCAGTCGAGAGATTTGTATTCCTATCCATGACCAACTATGCTAGGCGGGATTCCACATTAGGCTAGCAGTTACCACCATGATTCCCCGCTTCACCCCAACAGATAACCATTCTGCTGAAATGGGGGACTCGCTGTCACTCCTGCACCTGGAGGGATGGAATTACACCATCACGAAAAGTTGAGTTATCAAGGTTCAGTTGAGATTTCTCCCTTCTTTATACCTTGCCTGTCATCCCCGAGTGTTTCTACTCATTTCGACAGAACGAATCACACTTGCGGCTCGCAAACATAAACGCTCCGGCTTGCAACCAAGACAAACAGAAACTCTATGTAACGTTTTATCCCGAAAGTATCAAAATATTAAAAGCTACGGAGAATGCGAGTAAAGCTATTGATAGTGCGATACCGTCTTGATCGAACGCGGTTTATGGGGCGAAATTGAGAAAATGGTTCAAAAAAAATAACTTGGGAAATTTTCCCAAGTTTGTAGAAGCACTGGAGGTGCATAGTACATATGAAAATCCCCACCACATGATGGTAGGGATAGTGTGTATCTTTTTTCCTTTTATTTATTAGGGCTAGCCCAAAAGAATTTATGCACCTTGCTCATGCATTTTAGGCTTTAATATTGAATCCGGGTGCATCGGAATAATTAAGTCGTAGTCAAAAGCCACCAGTAGCAGGCGATCGCCTTGCTGGAACAATTACCAGGAGAATCTTTAGTAAATTACGATAAATCAAGCCAGATCATTGATATTACCAGCACTATCCTGCTTACGGAAAACCAAGACCAAATTACAAAGCAACTCGTTTTTTTAGAAAAAATCTCCGAGTACGTAGAAAATTATCGTTACTTTAATACCTACTTCACTGACACAAACAACCAAACAACCATTCCACCCACCGAACCCCTCATTCACGGACAGACTTATTCATTATTTATAAACATCAGCCCAGAACCACAAGGAATAGATAGCGAACCAACCCCATTCCCAGATACAGCTTTAGCTCAAGTATGGAATGAACAAGAAACCCTATCTCTGGATGTAGTCGTGACTTCCAAGGATTTCAACATTAATACAACTATCAAAAAACTATCTTTACCTCGCACTGGTGCATCTGATAACGTCCAATTCACAGTCAAACCTAACAAATTTGATGGTCGTGGTTACATCCAAGTGGAATTGTTTTATCGTGGCTACCTACTTCAATGCAAGCAACTAATAATCCTGATTATACCTGTACCAGGTGCAGAAATTCCTGAATCCTTGCGTCCTCCCCAAAGTAGCCGCATGACTTTTACCACAACTGACTTACTCACTAACGAACAACTTGCACAACTCCCCGAACGAGTGTTAACTGTGGAGGTAGAACTTGATCAAAGAGATGGCAGTATTGATTTTCGCTTTCTTGATAGAACCCAAGGTAGTAAAGAACTGGCGTTTTACGATACAACCTTGCAACCTGCTGCATTGGGGAGTGCGATCGCCGGAATTCGCCAACAACTACACTCAACTTTAGTCGATGGATATTGGGGACAAGTCCAGGGAAGCATCGAACAACTTAACACCTGGCTTCCAAAATTAGCAGATGTCGGACGAGAACTCTATCGTCAACTTCTACCACAAAATCAAGATAGTTTATTAACAGATGACCAAGGAGAAACATTACAAGCTGCCCTCCAACCAAATACAGTGATTCAAGTCAACCCAGTGTTAGGAAAAGTAACAATTCCTTGGGCGCTACTGTATGAGCGGAAAATAAAAACTAGCAAACAGAATCGGGTGTGTGATCGCTTTACTGAACATGACTTAGATTGTACAAATTGCCCCAATAAAAGTGACCCAAAATTTATTTGCCCTCATGCTTTCTGGGGTTATCGCTATTCTATCGAGCAACTACCATGTTGGGCTAGCAGTAAACATAATTCTCCCGTGGCGTTAGTACGACAAATTAAAAATAATCAACAATTGCAACTGAGTTTTAACGTCTATCGGGATTTTCAACTTTGGCAAGAACATTTACCCAAATTAGAAGCTGCTGGTTCAATAAATATACTATCTGCGGAGGAAATGTTAAAGCTAGAAAGCATTTGGGAGGAACATGGCAATGTATTAGATTTAATATACTTCTACTGCCACGGTGGTTTAGAGGAAATGCCAAAAAGACCGTATTTAGAACTCAGCGATGAGCGAATTTACAGCAATTTTCTGGAATGTTATGAGTCAACTTGGCAACATCACCCGTTAGTATTTCTTAATGGCTGTGCAACGGGAGATTATAGTCCGGAAAGCTATGTCAGCTTGATTGATGATTTTTTGAACGCGGGAGCAAGTGGAGTTGTTGGTACAGAATGTCCTGTGTCAGAACCTTTTGCTGAATACTACGCGACAGAGGTATTTAAGCGACTGTTTGCAGGTGAAACAATGGGACAGGCGATGCTTGCAGTGCGGCGAAAATTGCTGCAACAGCAGCATAATCCTCTTGGCTTGGTTTATTCTTTATATGCTGCCCATGAGATTGCTTTAGCCTGTTCAATATCACAATTATAATATGTATGAAACGCTGGATTTTTGCTGTTGTCTGTTTGTTGCTTATTTGTCCCACATCTGCTTTAGCCCAAACTAATATTACAGTCGATGCTAAAGATAATCCTTTACAGATAAAAGGTTGGTTGAATGAGGAAAATACCCTTGTAGGTAGCATACGTCTTTCTGCTCCAGCAAAGGTAGAACAATTCACTTTTTTAGCTTCTGACTTGAAGCGTCAAGAAGGTGATGAAATTATTAGTCGTCAGCAAGTATCATTTCTAGGTGAAACTAAATTACAACCTGGTATACCCAAAGATTTCCAAATAAAAGTTAGTAATCCTCAATTACCAGGAACATATAAAGGACAAATTCAAGTACAACTTCCTGCTCAAAAACCACAAGTTATTGATATCAGCTTATTAGTAAAAGCTAGACCAAAACTAACACCTTTACGAGGAAACGAACAAGTACAGTTACAATTAACCCAATGTAGTTGGTGGTTAGATTGTGGATTAGCACGTTTATTATTTCCAACCAGTGCATTTTTAGAAAACTGGAATTTAGCTTTTGACAACACAGAAGATGCATCTGTAACAGTTACGAGTGCTGAGGTGTTTTTAAAAGGTGAACAAACAGGCTATCAGTTAACTTCTGACCAAATCAAAATACCTAATATTCCCCAAACTTTAAAAGCCGACCAAATTGTCAAAGTCCCCTTAACTTGGGAAAAAGCCAAAATTCCCTCAGACCGCTATACAGGAGCCGTTTACTTAAGTTTATCAGGTGCAAGGGAACGTTTAATCATCCCAGTTAACTTGACGATGCGAATTGCACCATTAACACCATTACTGGTGTTATTTTTGGGCATTCTTTTGGGCAGATTAATTAAATATATGCAAGAAAAGGGTATTCCCCAAACTGAAGCTCTAGGTAAAGTTAAGGAATTAGAAAAGCAAGTTGCTGTGATTGACGCAGAAGACAAAAAAATTCTCATTCCGATGCTATCCAAAGCCGAGCAGTTGGTGCAGCAGATGAAATTGGAAGCAGCAACAACGCAACTAGAGAAAGTTACTGCTCGTTGGGAATGTTTACAACAGTTACGCACTATAGAACAAAAGTTAGAATCCTTCAAAACTCATCCCCAAGTTCAGGGAAACAATGGTATTCTGCAAAAAATCAAAAACGTGCGGATGCAAATTGATTTAGAACAGGACGAGCAAGTAAAAAATTTACTGGAAGAATTACAGCAAGATGTCGCTGAGTTGCAATTTCCAACAATGATGGGACAAGATAAGACATCCATAAAGTTGTTAGAAGTGACTAAGGGGGTAAAAGATGCTGTTGCAGCTGTTGGTAGTACAGCGAAATCTAATGTGAAAAAACCTGTGGATAAATTGGTGCTGTGGTTGCAGAAATCCCTGATTTTCTTATCTGGAAGTGAGTTTCGTACTCAAGCAACATACTGGTTTGCACGACCATTGTTTTCTCTAGTGTTGTTGGTTGGTTTATCGGTGGTGGGGTTGCGATCGCTTTACATGCAAAAAGGGTCAACTTTTGGTGCTGACCCTTTTTCTGATTATTTAGGATTATTAATTTGGGGTATGAGCGCAGATGTTGCGAGTCGGAGTTTGAGTAATTTGACGGGAGGAGATGAGAAAAAACAAGAAGCCGCAACGTCAGATAGATTGAACAGTTAGTCTGGAATCAAGATCAAACAAAACGTAGGGTTTCCTAGTATTCCTACTTGCATAACGTGAATCTAGACTTTCAGCCAAAGTAGCTGTCATGAACTGCAAACCACTGAACACATGAAAATATTTCTCCGTGACTCCCTGACTCCTTATTTTCAAGAATGTCTTTTCCCTAAACCCCTACACCGTTCGGCTGAGCGCTCACAGCGAAGCTCTTAGACCGCTACGTCCATCTTTAAGCTAGATGTAAGCAGCAGACACAGCACAAGTTGCTTGTTTTCTCTCCTTATCACATCCGCGACTCTTGAAAGAGGTTGATTTTGGGTGCCTAACTTTTAATAAAGTGCTTCTTCCTTGTGGGTTTCGATAGTACAGTCAGACGTTGGATAAGCAATACAAGTTAGCACATATCCAGCTTTGATTTGGTCATCATCCAAGAAAGACTGCTCAGACTGGTCAACTTCACCTTTTGTGATTTTACCCGCACAGGTAGAGCAAGCACCAGCACGACAAGAGTATGGTAGGTCAAGACCTTGTTCTTCAGCAACGTCTAGAATAAATTCATCCTCTGGTACTTCAATTGTTTCGTTCAGCCCTTCAGCTTCGTTGATCAGTGTCACTTTGTAACTAGCCATTTTGTCAGCCTCTCTTTTGTAAACGGATCGTATAAGTTATCCTGAAGCAAAAACCACGACTCATCTTATCAGATCAGCCGTTGGTTAAAGTTTGCTTCACTTCTGATACTACGAGAAAAATAAAAGCATGTAACGAAAAATTCAACTCGATTAGTAATGAAATTTTGTCAGTTCTTAAATATAAGTTTTGTTTATAATAACGAGTTTCTATTGATTTGACTATACCACTGCTATATAAAACCTAGACAAGTCTAGACATTCTATTTCTTTCTTCATCGGGAGCATGGGAGCGGTTATCCCTCAGAAAGCATTCACGCCAAAGCCCTGCGCGA
>NZ_CAWPKW010000267.1:0-2827 GCF_963888615.1 Brasilonema octagenarum UFV-OR1
TCACCTCCTGCAGCGCTGTCTCACCGCCTCCGGCGTCTACAAGTCGGGAAACCCGAACGCCCTAGTGGGAACGGCCACGCCTTACGGTGAGTCCAGCGCTGTCTCACCAGATACCTAGGTCGGGAAACCCTCATCAAGTACTGGCTCAACGGACAGGTGCGCGACTGTCGGGAAACCCGCCCACGGCACTGTCCTCCCCAACGCACTGGCTCTCCTTATTAAGGAGAGGGGGGAAGTTCTTCGTTTTTTATAAGTGTTCATCCGAACATAATATAATGACTAAATAACGAAATTTTCTGTTATCTGGCAACTATCAAGAGCAACTTGGATGCTAAAACATTCTCCTACTTCTCCATCAAAGCGTTTCAATTGTATGTAATTATCTTGAACTCTTGCTTGCACTTCCTGAATGATTTCCCCTGACTCTAAAAGCAAAGCTAGCTTCATATTAACAGGTAAATAAGATTCTCCATTGGCAGGATGTAATTGCACGCGAATACTAACTTGTTGGCTAGACTCTGGTATCAAAGCAACTAAGAGCACCACTTTTTGAGACTCTATTTCGATTCCCAAGTCAATCAGCTTGGCTCGTTTGATACTACTAAGATCTAACCCAGTACTACTCCTAAAATTAAAAGCTAGACTACTGGAATTTGATGCGAAAAATGTCTCTATTGATTCCCAAGCATTATCATATATACCTTCCAGCCAACGACTGAGATTCACTTGCACTTGCGAAGATTGTGACTGCTGCCCTATCTCCTGCGGAGACGCTACGCGTTCGCCTTGGCGTGCGCTTGCGCTTACGACTGCGCTCAGGGTGAACCGTTGTTGGTACAAGCGCTGCCGCCAGTGTTCATCCTCTAGTAGCGAACCCCAGGTTGTAAATGGTACTCCTAGTCTAGAAAAAGTCACAGAGGAATTGCCTAAGCGTTGCACAAGATTTTCTGCTTGCTGGGTGGATAATTGTGGTAGAGAAGCTACAGCCGCTTTCATCTGTTCTTCTCTACAAAATTGATAGCTCAAAGAAAAAGCATTGAGGTCTTTTGTCAAATGCCTTGCATCTATACAATAAGTTCTATCGACTGAGTCATAGTGAGCCAGAGATTTCAGTTCTGTATGGGTTGTATAACCCCAAATTCGTACCCACTCGCCATCTGGTTTGACTTGTACTGCTAAATAGTAGTCTGCTGCCCAACTGGGAATGTCCACCCATTCCTGAGGAACTTCTAACTCGCTATCATCAATTGCCTCACTGGGAATCAACACGACTCGCCTCCGGTCTAACAAAATTGCTGTGCCATTGACAAATTCCCAAAAAGCTGGCGTACCAGGGAAACTGTGCCAAACACTCGCGCTGGGAAAATCTTCAGTTGAGATCCAATCCAAGAAGGCATGGAGACAAATTTGATTTATGTAAGCGCACCAGCGACTGCTAGACGTGGCATAAACCTGGCTTTGTTGCCAGGATTGTACTTGAATTCTTGGTGATATTTCTAACCACCATTCTCTCGGATCAGCAAATGCACAAGTCATTTTTACTACCTAATAAAAACTATGGGTTCATATTATACTCGCCATACTGATTTCTCAGCCATTCTTCCAAAGCAAGACTCATATCTTTTATTTGGTTAGAATCAACACAAATATTCAAAGCTTGGCTCCACTTAATAAGTCCTGCAAGCATTGATTCTCTACCTTTAACCAGTCTGCGAGACACCGTAGGCTGACTCATCTGCAACTGTTGCATAATCTGCTGCTGAGTGAGTCCCTGTTGATAGTAAAGCTTAAGTACTTCTTGGGATTGCCCATCCAGGCTCTGTAAAGCTTTTAACAATACAGCAAACATCTGAGATATTTGGTTTTGTCGATTTTGGACATCCTCTTGGGCTATCATATCAGCCATTGGTGAGTCAAAAGATGGATCTGGCAAATCAAACGTTACTGTCGTGTCATCATCTTGCTTAAAAGCATTTAGAGATTTCACTGCTGGAAACAGATAAGCACGCACGTAGAGAACTGTTTGGTTTAACCACTGTTCAATTGTCTGTGCATTACGTTGCTCAGTGAGTTGAGTAAGTTGGCTTTGGCGTTGCTGGTTGTAGAGGTTGGCAATCGCTTCCCAAAGCTGACGATTCGGTTCTGGTAACTTACTGGTACCTCCTGGTTGGTTTTGGACGTACAGTTGGTTGAAACAAGTCCAAGCTAGACGATATTGAGCAATTGTGCTTTGTGATAATCCAGCTTCACTAAGAGCTTCACTAAGCAGCTTTTTGCTCACTTTGCGTAACAATGCCCAATTCGTGCAAAGATTAGCTTCTTTGCGTTGGCGCAAAACATCTTTCAGCCGACTGGGAATTGCCATAATGGCGTAGGTTTTTAAACTAGAGCATTTTTCTGAGTTGAAGTCTTTAAGAATTATTTCGACTTCTGCGATCGCCATTTGGAAGTAATCAGCTAGAGTGTATTGGCTAAGAGTAAATTTAGCAACTGCTTTTGAAGCCGTCCAATAACATGGTTCTTGTAAATAAGCCGACAAATGCATTCTGGCAAAATTGTTGGATTTAGAACGCCAGTGCTTATGCCAGTAAAGCGCCCAAAAGTTTTCTGATTTAAGTGCTTCTGAGGAAAGCTCCAAGTGATTTTGAATATTTTTATATAGTTTCTTATCAATCGACCATTTGCTGAATTTGTCTCCTTCCAACTGCGCGAATGTCGAGAACATATCCGTAATTTCTTGGCGAGTACGCATAAGTAATTAAACCAGTGAAGAGTGAACAGTGAGTCCAGTGCTTGATGAGGGTTTCCCGACAGAGGCATCTGGCGT
>NZ_CAWPKW010000268.1:0-2812 GCF_963888615.1 Brasilonema octagenarum UFV-OR1
AGCGCTGGTCTCACCAGATACCTCTGTCGGGAAACACTCATCAAGTACTGGCTCCGCAACGCACTGGCTCTCCTTATTAAGGAGAGGGAAAGTCCTAACTTTTATCTGGTAGGGAAGCCAGTGCGGTGCGGTGAATCCCCTACAAAATGGGGTTTAAGATGATTAAATCATTTGTGTGTACCCCTCTCCTTAATAAGGAGAGGGGCAGGGGTGAGGTTTTTTATTGTAATTACGTGAAGTTGATATCAGTTATGCTAGATTTTGCGCCAGAAACACACAACCAAAGAGCAAAGATTTATCAAGTGATCACAGATGCTTTTGGTAGAACACAAGAAGCATCACTTGTAGATAAAATCCGCAACTGTCCGAATTTCATACCTGCATTATCCCTTGTCGCGCTAGAAAATGGGGATGTACTCGGACACATTCTTTTTAGCCGCATTTTCATTCAAGCATCAAAGCAAATTCCAGCGCTAGCACTAGCACCCTTAGCCGTAACACCACAGCGCCAGCGCCAAGGTATCGGTAGCCAGTTGGTGCAAATGGGCTTATCGAAATGTCGTGAGTCAGATTATTCTATTGTTGTCGTTGTTGGTGAACCGCGCTATTACAGACGTTTTGGTTTTCAAAAAGCGAGTCAATTTGGCTTGCACTCATCGTTACCAATTCCTGATGAGGCATTTATGGTGCTAGAACTCAAGCCGAGTGCTTTGATGAATATTAATGGGAACGTGTGCTACCCTGGTTACTTTAATGAGGTTTGAAATGTAATTTTCCAACTTGTCAAACTTCTGACTCTTCTCACTCCGTTATATCATTCTTACTAAGATTCTTCTCGCCAAAAAACACAACGCTTTTGGTGTTCGGAAAACATCGGGGAGAGTGAATGCAAATCTTCCATAGGTAGTGAAGATTTACAATAGAAAGGAAATTTTGGCTGTCTGGAAGTGTAATCAAAAAATATTGTAAATCTATCGTCAGCAACAGGTACTTTTCCCCGATGAAAGACACTATTAGTTCCTGCAATAACTATCGTACCAGATGGTCCTGTACAAGATTTGTAATTTGATGGAGATACAAATCGTTGTATAGATTCATCTCTAATGTACCCAGATTTATATCTTAAAGAATCAGCGACTTTTGAAGTGATATCTTTTGGAATATATTGAAATGGTCCTCCATCATCATTTATGTCATTTAAATAAATAATGACCTTGAATAATTTTCTATCTTCCCTGTCCATGTGCCATAACCTTGATTTATTCTGTACTTCATTAACAAGGTCTCTGCGAAAATAGGCACCATGATAAGCTACAGGTAGACCAAAATAATTTTCAGCAATATTGAGTAAACGTTGTTGTAATCCCCAAAGAAAAATCTCTGGATATTCCATTATTTGCTGGGTAGTTGCATGAATAACAAATTCCTTTTCATCGTCACAAAGGACTCTTGGGATTTTTGGCATTAAGTTTTTTGCGGCTTCCAGTATTTCAGAAGTAAAAGGAATCGAAAGCTCTTCTAATGAAGTGATAAAAAGTCCCTCATTATTAAGAGTCTCTACTATAGCCTGATCAGTACTCGAAAGGATAGGCAGATGACTCATGTGTTTTGCTAATGCTGCTTGATAAGCAAACTCAGCAGGAGTTTTTATCAGTGAGAATTCGTAAACATTCATTAAGAGTTTGTTACGTACCTGTGTTGCGAGTGTTTTCATATCGTCATCTCTTTGACAAAGATAAATGATTTCGTATTAAGTAAACTTACTGTAAATATCCAGTAATTTGTTGTTGCAATCAGGAAATTTATATGGACTTCACAGAAAATCGGCTACAACATAACTGTGCTTTACTTGTTCTGAATATTAATCCATAAAAACCAACTTTATGGCTGATTTTATCTGAAAAAAATTAAATAAAACTTCAGAATTTGACTTGGTGACAGACATATAAAAGTCATTTGTAATACGTATAAGTTACAGTCTTACTTAGTTGCTGCAAAGCAAAAATCAAGCAAGTTGTTTTCTGGTCTTAAATGTCTAAATTGTTACTAAAATTTTTGGCACAAATAGTTAGATAATCATACCAGCAACAGCTTATACTATCGCTTTGGAATAGCAGACATGAGTATAGAGGAGTCATAGTGATGGTACGGCGAATGATCGTGATTTTTCTGGTGTGGCTATTAACTGCGTGTACCACGAGTGTTCTCGCACCAACTAGCCAGTTAGTGGAAAAAGCAATTGCATTTGAATTACAGCAAACCCAACAGCAACTCAACCAACAATTAGGTTTAGATTTTCAGGGATTTGAAATCAATCGGCTATCAATTACTCAGCGAAAAGCTTTGACAGTTGAGAATTTGCCCACATACCGCGTTAAGGGAAACTACAACCTTACGTTCAAACTTCCAAAACGAAAATTGACACAACCTCAAAAACCTTTTGAAGTTTACCTGCAACTCCAGAAAGAAGGTAAAACTTGGCGGTTACTGGTTCCTGAACATGATAGCAAGGATTCTAAACAAGTTTGGCGCAGTTATTCTATTTAGACTAGGGGTGTAGGGGAGAAGAAATAAGGGTGTAGGGGTGTAGGGGGAAGAGAATTAAGGGTGTAAGGGGGTAAGGGTGTAGGGGAGCCAGTACTGCAGGAGGGTTTCCCTCACTTGGTATCTGGCGTGTGTAAGTGAATGGTTTATTCGTTAGTTCCGACAACTTTGGAATCAGATTGGGTAAGGTCTTTTACTTTCTTTCCCTTATACCTGAGATCTTGCACCATCATTTTCGTCCGCCAAGAAATAAATTTCTTGGCTCAAA
>NZ_CAWPKW010000269.1:0-44606 GCF_963888615.1 Brasilonema octagenarum UFV-OR1
CGTCCGCCAAGAAATAAATTTCTTGGCTCAAAGTCCAAGTCCGTTAAAACGGACTAAAATAACTTACGCAGTCCGTTTTAACGGACGCGTGTTTATGAGCCACGAACTTGAGTTATGGGCGTACTCAGTCCGAGGTGCAAGATCTGAGTTAAGGGAGAAAGGGAAAGGAAAAATATAAAACCTTTAACCTTTAACCTTTGACCTTTACCCGACTTTTACAAGAAGTTTATTAAAGTTACTTTCATCATATTGGTGAATTGGTTGATTGCGATTTCTTAAAAAACCACCATTATGATTTTTGAGTACTGCTTGAATTTCTGCAATGATAGCGATCGCGATTTCTGCTGGTGTTTCTGCACCGATATCAATTCCTACAGGACTGTGCAATCTTTCTAATTGTTCAGTGGTACAAACTATTCCTTGTCCTTCTAAATCTTGCAGCAATTTTTCTGTACGATGCTTTGGCCCTAAAACGCCAATGTAGCGTGCAGGAGATGGTAGCAATGTTTTCATAATTTCCAAATCATCAAGGTAATTATGTGTCATGACCACAGTCACTGTCCCAGTATCTATAAATACCTGTTTTTCTAGAATCTCTCGGCGGCTAAGAATCACCTCACAAGTCATTGGAAATCGCGCTCTAGTTGCCTCGTTAGCCCGACAATCAACTACAGTAACTTGCCAACCCAATGCTTCCGCAAACTGTGCTACGGGTACAGCGTCATAACCTGCACCAAATATCACTAAGGGTGTAGGTGGTTGGATGACTTCAATAAAAACTTCTGCACTGCCAAAAGGTAACTGATAGTTGTTCACGCTGGACTTTTGATTGACAAGCGCTGCTTGGGCATCTGCAATTAAAGATTGAGTTAAATTTGCATCTTCAATGTCGGTGATAATTTTACTGTTTGGATACAGCAGTAAGCGTGAGCCTAGTTTTAGATCAACTGCACCTTCTGAAGCAAAGACTGTCGCTATAATACCGAGATGTTTGTTATTTAGACACTCTTTTATAAAAGCGATCGCATTCGGTGTGCTTTCGTTTTCCAGACGTTCGATCAGAACTTGCACTACACCGTTGCATCCCAAACCAAAGCCCCAGAGAATATCCTCAGAGGCGGTGTTATCGTAAGTAACAACAATCGGTTTGCCGTCTGCCATGCGTTGGCGGGTATACTCGAACACATCGTTTTCCAAACAACCAGCGCTAATTGTTCCCACTATCTGACCTGTACCTGTCATTAACATTTTGGCACCAGGTCGGCGGTAGGTTGAACCTTGAGTTTTAACTACAGTCGCCAGGAAACTAATATCACCACTTTTTTGACTAGACTCGAAGGCTGTTAAAATTGCTTGTAATTCGTTCATTTGTATTGCTTATTCTTTTAATACAGTAGGGTTAAGTAGATAATGTCTACCTACCTGCGCTTTTACCAATCGCTATAAGAACACTATTTCTGCGCTTTTTATCAAGGCATTAATTTGTCAAGGTAACATTCTTTCAGGTACTTGCTCGACCAGGGTTGAGCTACTTGGGGATTGATATCGGCGTGCTTAATCAAGCACAGAGTAAGTGGATCGATATTCAAGGCGATCGCTAATTCCTCCATTGCTGATTCTAGCGCGAACATTCCACAAGCTTCGCCAGGGGCACGCATAAAAGTTGGCGTGTTGTATCGGACGCTATCGCCCAATTCCTTAAAGCTCAACGGCAGCAATTAATCTCTGATGCAGTTATCCTTGCATTTGCTGATTGCTCGCACGCTCCAACTCCTGATCTTCCCAGGAAACTCGATCTTCTAAAGGTTCCAAGTGAGTTGTAATGTGGGTTAAAGGCAACACCCGAAGAATAGCAAGCTCAATAGCCTCGCACAAATCATGTCCTTGTTGCACTGTCCAAGATCCAGGCACAAGAACATGGAAGGAGACAAAGCTGCGGTTTCCAGCGGTGCGGGTTCGCAAGGCATGGAACTGGATGTGCTGGCGTTTGTACTCGTTAAGGATGCTTTCAATTGCGTCAATTTCTTCTTTAGGTAAAGCTGCATCCAGTAATGCGCTACTGGTTTCGCGTAGCAAACGAAATCCTGTCCACGTAATATTTGCTGCTACTATCAGTGCGACGATTGAATCAAGCACGAAAGCGCCTGTTACCTTGACGAGGAAGATTCCAACTACCACACCACCTGAAGTCACCACATCGGTAAATAAATGGTGAGCATCAGCTCTGAGTGTAATGGAACGCAAGCGTCGCCCTGCCCGTAGCAAGACAAAGGCAACAACGCCGTTGATTGCGGTTGCAAATAAAGAGAGTGCCAACCCCAAGCCTAGCTGTGTTAATGGTTCTGGATGCAACAAGCGTCCCCAAGCTTCAACAGCAATGCTGATGGCAGCTACTACAATCAACGCACCTTCAGCACCACTGGAGAAGTATTCGGCTTTAGAATGCCCAAAGGCGTGTTCGGCATCGGCTGGTTTAGCAGCATAGGTCAATGCCCACAGTGCTATCAATGCTGCCACGAGATTTACAATAGACTCAATAGCATCTGAAAGCAGCCCCACTGACCCCGTTAGCAGGTAAGCGCCAAACTTCAGGGCAATGGTGACGATCGCCGCTGCAATCGACAGGAAAGCGTAGGAGCGGGCTGTTCGACTACTCATCTCGGTCACGAATGTAACTACAGTGATTCCGAGCTAACAGTACCAAATTCTACTTCAGTCGTCATCAGCCCTGAGACTTCTACTGATTCTCAAAAGAAACTAAAGTATATCATTGCCGCGTATGAACTTTTTGCTCATACTGGTCATGTAGCGATCGCCGATGGTGTGATTGACCTTTCATCGTTTGTGCGATCATCGCATTTTCTATCTACAAAAGCTTGTCTAGTGTAATTGGCAAATCCCGGATGCGCTTGCCTGTTGCATGATAAACAGCATTGGCGATCGCCGCCGCAACTCCAGTTATCCCTATTTCACCAACTCCTTTGACTCCAAGCGGGTTGATATGAGGATCGTTTTCATCAACGAACAACACCTCAATAGGCGGAACGTCTGCATTCACTGGTACATGATACTCTGCTAAATCTGGATTTACAACACGTCCCCGATTAGGATCTGTGAGTGTGTGTTCCATCAGCGCCATCCCGATCCCATAAACAATCCCACCGATGAGCTGACTGTCGGCTGTTTTGGCATTGAGTATACGTCCAACGCCAAAGGCACCAACCCAGCGCGTCACCCTAATTTCACCTGAATCAGGGTTAACTCGCACTTCGGCAAACTGTGCCCCGAAAGAATGCATGGAATACTTCTGTTTTTCCTCTCCAGGTTTGGCATCTGCACGCGCTTCAATCATTTTCATCTTATGTCGTGCCAAAATTCCTGCATAAGTTTCACTTTTGGACGATTTATTTTTTAAAAACAAACTGCCATTTTCAGCAATAACATCCTCAGCATTTGCACCATACAGCGGTGATGCTTGATCGGCTAGTGCTAGTTGCAAAAGCTTACTGCGAGCTTCATTTCCCGCCAAATGCACCGCCGTTCCTACACTAGCAGCTGTTTGTGAGCCACCAGAAACGGGAGTTTCTGGCATATTCGTATCGCCCAGTTCAAAGCGGATTTTCTCAACTGGTAAACCAAGTGCTTGCGCCGCCACTTGAGTCATGACGGTATAGGTTCCCGTGCCAATATCCTGTGAACCACTGCGGACAAGGGCTGTACCGTCTGCCATAATTTGGGTGATCGCCGATGCTGGAGAACGATTCGTGGGATATGTCGCCGTTGCCATTCCCCAACCAATCAAATAATTACCGTCTCGCATCGAACGGGGCTTGGGATTACGCTTTTGCCAACCAAACCGTTGTGCACCTACTTTATAACATTCTCTCAGTGATTTGCTTGACCAAGGTAATTTATTGCTAGGATCAACCTCAGCATAGTTACGCAAACGCAATTCTATTGGATCAATGTTAAGTTTGTAAGCCAGTTCGTCTATTGCCGATTCTAAGGCGAACGAGCCTGAAGCTTCGCCAGGGGCACGCATGTAGGTTGGTGTTCCCTGATCAAGCTGAACTAGACGGTGGCTGGTTTCGATATTTGGGCAAGCATAGAGCATGCCTGCGCTTTTACCAACCGGTTCGATAAATTCATCGAAGGTTGAAGTTTGCGACGTTCCACTATGTCGCAGTGCGGTTAATTTTCCGTCACGGGTTGCGCCCAAAGAAACCTGTTGAATTGTCTCTGGTCGAAAGCCAACAGGACCATACATCTGTATCCGTCCCAGCACCAGCTTAACTGGGCGAGTCACCTGCCGTGCCGCCATTGCTGCTAGAGGTACGTGCGACCAAGCCGATCCTTTGCAACCGAAACCACCGCCGACATAGTAAGACATCAGGCGGATATTTCCTGGCTCAATTCCCGATGCTCCGGCAATTTTTTGTTGAGCCGAAAAGATTCCCTGAGTTGCATCATATACTAACAATTGATTGCCTTGCCAAACTGCTGTTGTGGCATGAGGTTCCATCGGATTGTGATTTTCCACCGGGGTGGTATAAGTTTCCTCAACGCGGACAGCCGCTGTCGTTAATGCTTGGGCAACATCGCCGTGAGATTTGTCGGGTGGCTCGTTTCTAGGAATTTTCCCTCCAGGTACATATGCCTTGTCAAGGTTATCCTTCATATGTATGGTCGGTTTTTCTTCCTGATAGCGGACTTTTACGAGCGAAGCGGCGTGCATTGCTCGTTCAAAAGTATCTGCAACCACGATACCAATATGCTGACCACTATAAAGCACAATGTTATCTTGCAGCAGTTGCAACTTGCGACCACCGCCTTTTTCGCCTGAAGCTTTCGGCGCGTTGAGGTGGGTAATCACTGCTAGCACACCTGGTACTTGCTCCGCAGCCTTTGTATCAATTTGGGTAATTTTACCTTTGGCGATCGTGCTTTGAATTGTCACCCCATAAGTCATTTTTGCTACCGGAAACTCAGCCGCATAGCGTGCGCCGCCAGTCACCTTGAGATGTCCATCGACTCGGTTAACCGGTTTGCCGATAACTCCATTTTTATCCCCAGTATTCACGCCATCCCTCCCACCGTGAAGAGCGCCCGAACAATTGTACGTTTAGTCAGTTCTACTTTAAAGCCGTTGTATTTTTGCGGTTTAGATCCAGCGACAGCTGCATTCGCCGCCGCTTGAAACGTTGCCTCGTTTGCTGGCTTGTTGACGAGCAATTTTTCTGCAGCGTAGGCACGCCAGGGCTTTGTTCCTACCCCACCGAGGGCAATGCGTGCTGAACGAATGATCCCATTTTGAATATCTAATGCAGTTGCAACCGATGCCATTGCAAAGGCGTAGGAAGCGCGATCGCGGACTTTCAAATAGTGCGATCGCCTCGCAAACGGTGAACCAGGCAAATCAACGGCAACAATTAACTCTCCGTGTTGCAGAACTGTCTCCCGTTCTGGTGTCTCGCCCGGTAAGAGGTGAAAATCAACCAGCGGAACACTGCGCTCTCCCTTTGAACCTCGTATCTGTACAACGGCATCAAGTGCTACCATTGCTACAGCCATATCAGAAGGATGAGTGGCAATACAGCGATCGCTGCCGCCGAGAATCGCGTGAATCCGATTATGGCCCTCAATTGCCGGACATCCAGAACCGGGAACGCGCTTATTACAGGGAAACGCAGTATCGCGGAAGTAGTAGCAGCGAGTACGTTGTAGCAAATTCCCGCCCACACTTGCCATGTTCCGCAGTTGCGGTGAAGCCCCAGACAGCAACGCTTCTGACAGCACAGGGTAACGCTCGCGAATCATCGCATCATAAGCAACATCGCTATTACGTGCCATTGCTCCAATCCGTACACCGTTGTTGTGCATTTCTATCTTGCTTAGGGGGAGTGGGTTAATGTCAACCAAGTGTTGTGGTGTCTGGACATTCAGCTTCATCAAATCGATTAGGCTAGTTCCCCCTGCCAGGTATGCGGCTTGCTCCTGTGGACTAACCAATGCTACAGCATTGTCCGCTCCTCCTGCTTTCTTATAGCTAAACGGCTGCATCTTTTTTTCCCTCTAAGACATCGCGCACAGCATTCACGATATTTGGATAAGCACCGCAACGGCAGATATTGCCACTCATCAGTTCCCGAATATCAGCATCAGATTTAGCGTGTTTTTCGTTCACCAAACCCACCGCCGAACAAATCTGTCCCGGTGTGCAGTAGCCGCACTGAAACGCATCGCGAGCAATAAACGCAGCTTGCATGGGATGTAGATTTTCTCCTTGTGCCAGTCCTTCGATAGTTGTGATTTTCGCGTCAGTGTGCATGATGGCAAAAGTCAGGCACGAGTTAACGCGCCGCCCATCAACTAATACCGTACAAGCACCGCACTGACCGTGATCGCAGCCCTTTTTCGACCCAGTCAGATTCAGACGTTCACGCAGCACATCAAGTAGTGTTACACGAGGTTCAATTTTTAGCGCGTGTTCTGTTCCATTTACACGCAGTTTGATGTCAACAAAACTACTCGGATCAGGGGATATCGCTGATGGAGGACGAGACTGAGGCTTTGATTGAGCCAGGGTCTTCGCTTTGAGACTCTCCACCATAGTTCCAAATGTGGTTGCGATCGCAAACTGACCAAACAATCGGCGTTTTAACCTCAGCCTCATATCTACATCTTTAAAGTTGTAAGTGTAGCTCGAATGGTAGAAAAAATGTACTAACACTCATATCTGTCTACAGGATGAAGTTCTTGCTAGCACGAAATCGGAGGTCTGTTGATTTGGCTCACTAGAAGGATTCTAAAATCGCTTCTAACTCGTTCTTTACGTACGCTTATCGTGTTGGATCATCACTGACCTTGACAATCAGCTTGCCAAAATTTTTTCCTTGTAATAAACCGATGAAGGCGTGGGGGGCTTTTTCTAGACCCTCTACAATGTCTTCTTTATACTTGAGCTTACCTTCGCGCAACCACTGAGAAACATCGTTTAAGAACTCTGCTTGACGGTCTTGGTAATCACCAACAAGAAAACCTTTGATTAAAGCACGTTTAATCAACAAGGGCATCAAATTAGGACCAGGGGGAGGATTTTCCGCGTTATATTGTGAAATTAAGCCAACTAATGGTATTCTTGCTCTAAGATTAATGTGTTGCAACACAGCTTCTAAAATTGCACCAGCCGTATTATCAAAGTAAACATCGATTCCGTTAGGACAAGCATCTTTGAGTGCTGAACTCAGTTCTTGAGTTTTGCGGTTTATGCAGGCATCAAAACCCAATTCTTTCACCGCGTAATCGCATTTTTCATCACTTCCGATTACCCCTACAGCCCGACAGCCTTTTATTTTGGCAATTTGACCAACTACAGAACCGACTGCACCAGAAGCAGCAGAAACAACAACCGTTTCACCAGCCTTAGGTTGCCCAACATCAAGCAGAGCAAAATATGCAGTCATTCCGGGCATCCCCGTTATGCCCAACGCATAAGAGATAGACGCTTGATGTGGGTCAAGCTTACGCAAAGTTTCCCCTTTCGATACGGCATAGGCTTGCCAGCCGTCATAACCCAGCACAAAATCTCCAGTTGAGAATTGGGGATGGTTAGATTTGATCACTTGGCTAACTGTGCCACCGACCATCACGGATGCCAACTCCACCGGGGCAACATAAGATTCGCGATCGCTCATTCGACCGCGCATATAGGGATCGAGGGACAGGTAGATCGTACGGTTAAGAACTTCGCCTTCCCCTGGTTCTGGTATTGGGGTTTCCACTAGGGCGAAATCACTCTCTTTTGGTTCTCCAACTGGGCGGGTTTTAAGTAAAATTTGTTGGTTAGTTGAACTAGTCATTCATTCTTCCTGCCTGTTTGCTTGATTTTCTTCTCTTGATAGCACAAGCTGCCGCCACTTCTTCTTCAATCTTTGCATCAATTGTTGATTTGCAAATAGCCTGGGGCGATAAGCGGGAGGACTTCGGCCTGAGCGCTCAGTCGTTAGCGCAGCGTGCGCTTTGCCCATACGCTTGACGCTACGCGTATCGACATTATTGCTACCTAATATCTGGACTTTAAAGGTACTGATCTGGGTGATAATCAAGAAGCAAGCATGAAAATTTTTACTGCTACTTTTCCTTTTTAAAGTTCAAGCAAGCAGAAGTATTGTAGACTTATTACTCCAACTTGCCCTCTCTGTCATAAATAATATAAGAGAACGCTTCACACTTCTTAAATATTTATTTTTTGGAACAATGGCAAGAGATTTACGGGGATTTATCAAACTTCTGGAAGAAAGAGGACAATTACGGCGAATTTCCGCCCTGGTTGACTCAGATTTAGAAATTGCTGAAATTTCTAACCGAATGCTGCAAAAAGGTGGCCCCGGACTCGTATTTGAAAATGTCAAAGGCGCTTCTTTCCCTGTGGCGGTAAATTTGCTGGGTACAGTGGAACGGATATGCTGGGCAATGAATATGCAGCATCCACAGGAGTTGGAAGAATTAGGGAAAAAGTTGGCAATGCTGCAACAACCAAAACCACCCAAGAAGATTTCTCAGGCGGTGGAGTTTGGTAAAGTGCTGTTCGATGTGCTGAAGGCGAAACCGGGACGAGATTTTTTCCCTGCTTGTCAGCAAGTGGTGATTCAAGGTGATGAGTTGGATTTTGAAAAGTTGCCTTTGATACGCCCTTATCCTGGTGATGCAGGCAAGATTATTACGCTGGGACTTGTAATTACCAGGGACTGTGAAACAGGGACACCAAATGTAGGTGTGTATCGCCTGCAACTACAATCAAAAAATACAATGACTGTTCATTGGTTATCGGTGCGGGGTGGGGCAAGACATTTACGCAAAGCGGCAGAACGTGGGAAAAAATTAGAGGTGGCGATCGCCCTCGGTGTAGATCCCCTGATTATCATGGCAGCTGCTACACCCATACCTGTAGACTTATCAGAATGGTTATTTGCTGGGCTTTATGGTGGTTCTGGCGTACAATTGGCAAAGTGTAAAACGGTAGATTTAGAAGTTCCAGCAGATTCTGAATTTGTGCTCGAAGGAACAATAACACCAGGGGAGATTTTGCCAGATGGTCCTTTTGGGGACCACATGGGTTATTATGGCGGCGTGGAAGATTCCCCTCTGATTCGCTTCCAATGTATGACGCATCGCAAAGACCCGATTTATTTAACCACATTTAGCGGACGTCCACCGAAAGAAGAAGCGATGATGGCGATCGCACTCAACCGCATCTACACCCCGATTTTGCGACAACAAGTTTCAGAAATTGTCGATTTCTTCTTACCAATGGAAGCTTTGAGTTACAAAGCGGCGATTATATCTATAGATAAATCATATCCAGGACAAGCGCGACGCGCAGCTCTTGCTTTTTGGAGTGCTTTGCCACAGTTCACCTACACTAAGTTTGTGATTGTCGTAGATAAAGATATTAATATCAGAGATCCGCGTCAGGTGGTGTGGGCAATTAGTTCCAAAGTTGACCCCACACGAGATGTGTTTATTTTGCCCAACACCCCATTTGATAGTTTGGATTTTGCCAGCGAGAAGATTGGTTTAGGAGGAAGAATGGGAATTGATGCAACAACCAAGATTCCCCCGGAAATCGAACATGAATGGGGTGCGCCTTTAGAGTCAGATCCAGAAGTGGCAGCAATGGTTGAGAGGCGTTGGGCGGAGTATGGTTTAGGTGATTTGCAGTTGGGAGAAGTCGATCCGAATTTGTTTGGTTACGACGTCAGGTAGTGCCTGCCTTACATCCCCACCCTGTGGAAGGATGGGGAATTACCGCAAAAGGTTAAAGCTTTGGTTTTCTACTGCAAACTAAGCCTTTATTAGCAGTTGTCGGACTCAAAAAAAGGCGTTGTTTCCTTGTAAACAGTGTGCCAGATATCACAAAACAATTCATGGTTCATCAATTGCAAGTCTTACTGAAAGCCCTGATGCAGAGAAGAAATTTCTACTTAGCACTGATGAAATAAAGTTTCCAGATAAACCCGTGCAGCACGGCGATCGCTATCTCCATTTTGAAGTAAAAACAAGGACAGTGCTGCTGTCAACACACGGTTTTGATCCCAGTCTGGATGTGTTTCCAAGTAGTTTTTCAGCGATTCATCAAGTGTTTCAGGGATTTCTGTAAAGATGCTAACTCTTGGATTCATAAGATTCGTCTCCTTTAAAGTTCTCTAATAGAGGTAACTTGCTTCTAGTAAGCCATAGTGCATTTTCTTGACAAAACGGGGGACTTCCTTGACAGTTTGGCGGGTTCTAATACGAAGATTATTGCGATTATTCTCAATCAATCGCCAAACTGGGCAAAGTTTACTCGTTAGACAAGTAGATTTTTTAATGGTTGTCCAGTTTTGTCGAGACTTTGCCCAACCCTGACCTTGTCCCATAATCTTTAGCAAAAGTTTAGGTAGATTTACACAGCAGTTTAACGGACTAAAAAAGCAAGTCGCATCATTTTGCGTTAAAAGGGGGTGGGTTTGTCAATGCTGCCAAATGTTACGCAGAAATTTTTCAGAAATAAATCTTTACGAAAAAACCAGGTTTGCCACTACTTTTCTTTACAGAATTTAATATTAACTCAGTAGTATTAGATGCTCACTTGCAACACAAAGAAATCCACAGTAAAAAACTAAAAGCTTGTTACATAACTAATCAACTGTGGAAAAGTCCGCAAGTAGCTGTGGAAAGTCTGTGGAATCAGTGAGGAAAATTCTACTCAATGATAAGAATTACAAAAAATCTGAATTTGAACTGTAATACAGAGGATGAAACGAAAAATCAATTTTAAAGATGTCAAATTAGTACATTTCTAGCGATTTTATGGCTAAGCGACAGGCTTTGTGTTACCAAAAGCTCAAGGTTTTTGGCAATTACTCATGATGTATTTTCTGCTCAACTAACTGTACTAGAGAGCGCGCCTTGAGTAAAACCTAGTTTTTTGCCCCTGCAACAGACCGCCAACCCCCTTGCTATCGGTTTTGTTTCAAGCTTAAAGTTAAGCGTGTTAGAGGGGTTGTAGAAATCATTTCCGGCGCTGTTGCAACTTCTGATAAACTGCCTTCAAATCAACTTTATGATGAGCTAATGCCACAAGAGTGTGGTACAGTAAATCAGCAACTTCAGAAGCAATACCATCTGGCTCATCATCCTTAAAAGCCATGACCACCTCAGCAGATTCCTCACCAATTTTCTTCAAAATCTTGTTATCGCCGCCTGCAAGTAACTTACAGGTGTAAGAGTCTTGTTGTGGATTATCGCGGCGCTCGCAAATCACAGCAAACAATTGCGACAATGTATCTCCGGGTGCCGGCACAATACTTCCATCCACTTTGTGAAAACAACTGCGCTCACCCGTGTGGCAGGCTATATCTCCTATCTGCTCTACCCCCACCAAAATCGCATCACTATCGCAGTCGTAACGCATAGTTTTCACTTTCTGGATATGGCCTGAAGTTGCTCCCTTGTGCCATAACTCCTGCCGGGAACGACTCCAAAACCAAGTTTCACCTGTTTCCAAAGTCTTTTGTAGCGACTGTTGATTCATCCAGGCCATCATCAAGATAGTGCCATCCAGATAATCTTGGACAATTGCTGGCACTAAACCCTTTTCATCGTAACGAATTCTTTCAACCGGGATGGTGTCGTGTGTTAAATGCAAATCGGAAGAAAACATACCAGTCGCTTCGTTTTTTCAGAAATAGTTCATGGGTTCACGATACCATTCTAGAGATTGGATCTGGTATGTATTTTCTAACTCATTACCGAACTTCCAGCTTTTAAACAAAGTTTTTATACATCGCCGATTGCATTTTAACTGCACTCAACGCTACTTGGTGAGCTTTTGGTGCCTCACCGTACCAATGAATAGCCGAGTTAAAAGCAGCTCGGTACAAATCTTGGTATGCTTCCGAAAAACGAGTGCGGATGTCTAAAGGCAAGTCTTGGTTGGACTTGTATAACATATTGTTACTTTCTAGGTTCAGCTATTTAACTAGGTATTTTACTAGGATATGAATTTCAGACGACATTTACTCCTATCCTAGGATAGAGCTTTTTATTAACCACTCTAGGAGATTATCTTGGTAAATACAACTATTAAAACTACAAAATCACAAGAAATCTTTGCTGCTGCCCAAAATCTTATGCCAGGGGGAGTCAGTTCTCCCGTCCGAGCTTTCAAATCCGTGGGCGGACAACCGATTGTTTTTGATCGAGTTAATGGCGCATACATTTGGGATGTGGATGGTAACCAGTACATTGACTATGTGGGAACCTGGGGACCAGCTATTTGCGGTCATGCCCATCCTGAAGTGATTGCAGCACTGCATCAAGCCTTGGAAAAAGGAACGAGCTTTGGTGCGCCCAGCTTGCTAGAAAATGTACTAGCAGAAATGGTCATCGATGCCGTTCCTAGTATCGAAATGGTAAGATTTGTTAACTCCGGCACAGAAGCTTGTATGGCAGTGCTGCGTTTAATGCGGGCTTTCACAGGACGCGATAAACTCATTAAGTTCGAGGGCTGTTACCACGGTCACGCCGATATGTTCTTAGTAAAGGCTGGCTCTGGTGTCGCCACACTTGGTTTACCAGATTCTCCTGGCGTACCCAAATCGGCTACCAGCAATACCCTAAATGCTCCTTTCAATGACCTAGAAGCTGTCAAAGCCCTGTTTGAGGAAAACCGCGACCAAATTGCTGGTGTGATTCTAGAGCCAATCGTTGGCAATGCTGGGTTTATTCCCCCTGATGCGGGTTTCCTAGAAGGTCTACGAGAACTGACCCAAGAACATGGGGCATTGTTAGTGTTTGATGAGGTTATGACGGGTTTCCGAATTGCTTACGGCGGCGTACAGGAGAAGTTTGGCGTCACCCCTGATTTAACAACTTTAGGCAAAGTTATCGGCGGTGGTTTGCCAGTAGGAGCTTACGGCGGTCGTCGCGATATTATGTCAATGGTTGCTCCGAATGGTCCTGTGTATCAAGCTGGGACTCTTTCTGGTAACCCCTTAGCAATGACTGCTGGAATTAAAACACTCGAATTGCTGCAAAAACCAGGTACATACGATTATTTGGACAGTATTACGAAAAAGTTAGCCGATGGCTTGCTGCAAGTTGCCAAAGAAACAGGTCACCCAGCTTGTGGAGGTCAAATCAGTGGGATGTTTGGTCTATTCTTCACCAATGGACCAGTCCATAACTACGAGGACGCCAAAAAGTCTGATACAAGTAAATTCGGACGCTTCCACCGTGGAATGTTAGAACGAGGGATTTATCTGGCACCATCTCAATTTGAGGCAGGGTTTACTTCTATTGCCCATACCGAAGAAGATATTGAGCAGACTCTAAAAGTAGCACGAGATGTGATGTCAAACCTATAAATTGAATACTCAGCACTGAGGAGAAAAAATTGGGGACTAGGAATTGTCTTTCCTAGTCCCCAATCCTTAATTCTTAGTACTTTTTTAACAACCGCAGCCGCCATGACCGCAGCCTTTCATAGTCTTATGCCCTTCTGCACACGCTTCTGAGCAGTAGTATTGATCATCTTTTTTAACCGCATTCTCTAGTGAAACAATACACAGGCAAGGTTCACAAGCGCATTTCATCTGGGTTACGGTAGTCATAATTTTCTCCTAACTCGTTGTAAGTTGAATAATAGAACAGATGAATATATATTCAGGCTTTTTGATATTAAAACTTAACAAAATCCCTTTGGGTGGTCAAAAGGTTGCAACGATGGGATATACCGGAAAGCTTCCAGGAGCGGTTTTATACAAACAGGACTTACGCAAGGAAAACGTAGTTGTGTCATTGCGACGTAAGGAAGCAATCTCACAATTTTGTTTTTTCGTAACTCGTGTGTAATATCAAGTCCGGATAATTAGTTGTCATTGCGAGCGTAATGAAATGAAGTGTATGCGCAAAGCGCACGCCCAGAGGGCTTTAGACGTAAGGCGTGCGGTAGGCATACAAAGCAGCGCCCAAGGGGACACGCTGCGCGTTCGCTCTTAGCGTGCGCTTTGCGCTTACGCTCCATTCGCAATGACGAATTATAAGTAATTGAGCGAAAATAGTATACTTTGTAACACTAAAGACTTTTAAGCATTTTGTCTTGGACGTGGATTAATGGTCCATGATTGGATATCTAAGAAGAGGAGAGGTTTGAACTTCACTTACTTGTCTAAAAAATAAATATAATATTTGGCATTTTTGTCAACTAACAAAAGAGGAATCAATAATATACAAGCATAAGTAATGCTTTGGGATATCATCGACAATTCAAAATCTCCAAATACTCCCCTTTGTCTAGCTTCCTATGGTACATTTACTTATAAGTTTAAAGGACATTTTTTGATTCAGGCATAGACTCCTTTCAATAGTAACCATATGTCAAATCCTGCTAGGTGTAATACCACGCAGACCATAAACCGTATCCACCTTGGGAACCTGCGTGGTGATGTGTTTGGTGATCTAACTGCTGTAATTGTTTCCCTTCCTCTAGCACTGGTCTTTAGTCTTGCTTGTGGTGCTGAACCTGTGGCTGGACTTTATGGTGCAGTCTATGTTGGTTTTTTTGCTGCCTTTTTTTGAGGCATGCTAACGTCTGATTTCTGAGTTGACGAGACCGAAAACCGTAGTCATGACTAGGACCGTGATGAGTCTAACGGTGGCAGGGTATAGGTAAAGTGTATGTAAAAAGCAGCCTTTTATCTGTCCTCAATGCCTCAGAATAATAAAACTATTAATCATAAATAGTCTTTTTTCTGAACAGTAATTACGACTAACCCTTACCCAACAGGCAATTCCCGTGTTAGAAGCATGTGTATTAGCAACAATATTGTGTGGTTTTTTCGGCATCATCTTAAAAAAGAACCTGGTCATGAAAATCGTCTCTATGGATGTCATGAGCACAGGGGTTATCGCCTATTACGTGGTGATTGCATCGCGAGAGGGCTTGTTCACACCAATTATTTCAAGTGTCAAGAATGTGGCTTACGCCGATCCGGTTCCCCAGGCGGTCATATTGACAGGGATTGTGATCGGCTTTTCGATTCAGTCCTTAATGCTGGTTGGTGTTATGAAGCTGGCACGGGATAATCCGACATTGGAAAGCAACGAGATCGAGAAGAACAATATGCCATGAGTACCATTACGATCGCCTGGATTGCACTACCATTTTTTGTGGGGTTCACCATTTATCTGCTCCCCAAGCTTGACCGATATCTCGCACTCTTGCTGACTCTGATTTCGGCTGCATATGCGTTGCAGCTATTTGTCGAGCCATTGCCACTGACACTACAGTTACTGGATAATTTCGGTGTCACATTATTGGTCGATCAGTTAAGCGGCTACTTTATCTTGACCAATGCGCTGGTAACGGCTGCGGTCATCCTCTACTGTTGGCACAGCGGTAAGACGGCTTATTTCTATGCCCAGACCATCATATTGCATGGCAGCGTCAATGCCGCGTTCGTCTGTTCGGACTTTGTGAGTTTATACGTGGCGTTAGAAGTCAGCGGTATTGCTGCCTTTCTCCTGATTACCCATTCCCGATCCGACCGATCAATTTGGGTTGGTTTGCGCTATCTGTTTGTCAGCAACGTGGGAATGCTTTTTTATCTGGTGGGCGCAGTGCTGGTCTATCAGGCGCATCATTCATTTAGTTTTTCAGGTTTAGGTGTGGCACCTCCAGAAGCGCTTGCCCTGATCTTTTTGGGACTATTGACAAAAGGGGGGGTCTTTGTATCGGGATTGTGGTTACCGTTGACTCACTCTGAATCGGAGACGCCAGTGTCAGCATTGCTGTCGGGAATTGTGGTCAAAGCCGGTGTCTATCCGTTGGTGCGTTGTGCTCTGATTGTCGATCAGCTTGATCCGATCATTAGAATCTTCGGAGTTGGAACCGCGCTTCTGGGAGTGTTCTATGCAGTCTTTGAAAAGGATACCAAGCGAATGCTAGCGTTGAGCACGATTTCGCAGTTAGGCTGGATTCTCGCCGCACCGGGCGTGGGAGGCTTTTATGCGCTTGCGCACGGACTGGTCAAATCGGCGCTCTTTCTGATAGCGGGTGCCTTACCGAGCCGAAACCTCAATGAGCTGCAACACAAGCCGATCAATACCGCAATCTGGATTGCCCTGGTCATTACCAGCCTCTCGATTTCGGGTTTTCCCTTGTTCGTTGGCTTTGGGGCTAAGATGTTGACCCTGAAGAATCTCGTACCCGCTCAGGAGATCGTCATGAATGTTGCGGCGGTGGGAACGGCGATCGTCTATGCCAAATTTATATTTCTGCCGCTTGGGGGACAAGGGGATGTAAAGCCTGGTTTCTGGACAGCGGTGATTTTCTTGATCGGTGGGCTGATTGCGGCAAATGTTGTGTATTACGAGGCGTATACCGTTGCGAATATCGTGAAATCCCTGGCAATCATCGGCGTTGGATGGTTGGGGTATTTTTTGATTTTTCGACGCTCAGTACTTAAGCTGCCGCGTGTACTTGAGCAATTTGACCATCTGATCGGTGTGATGAGTCTAATGTTGCTCCTGCTCTTCTGGATGGTAATGGCATGATTGGATATCTGAATCTGATATTACGATTGGCTATCTGGTTTCTGCTCACCGCCAATCTGAGTGTAGCAAATATCATCATTGGCGTCAGCATCGCACTTCTATTGCCGGGACGCCCCAAAACGCCAGGAGCGTTAAAGGATTGGTTGCGGGCGCTGGGTGAGGTCATCGTGGCGATTGTGCAGGCGTATGTTGAGGCATTGGAAATAATCATCCGTCCGCATAACCACGAAGATGTCGTTATGGAACGAGTCAAACCACAACGGACGCCCGGACTCATATTCCTGGATATATTCCTGATCACCTTTACGCCCAAGACTATTGTCTTGAAATACCACGAAGATGGCTGGTACGAAGTACATCGGGTGCGACGGAGGAATGACTAGAGGAAAAAGGTATGAACCTGATACTAATTGCAATGATTCTGGCTCTACTCATACCCTTCTACGAGGCTTGGAAGGATGATGATATCTGGCAGACGATGTTGGCATTTTCAAGTATCGCGAGCAAGACATCAATCATGATTTTGGTTGTATCCGTCTTGCGGGATGATTGGATGATCGGTGTTACAGGGGTAATCATCCTGAGCGTAGGTAATGCCGGATTAATGTTGTTGGCACAAGTCCTTAAACGAATCAATGAAGTATGATTAACGTGCTTAGTTATATCTGTATAGGTGTCGGAATCTTCTTCTGGTTTTGGGGAACCTTTCCCTTACTCGGCAAGCGATCGGTATTATTTAAGCTGCATAGTCTTTCAGTTGCAGATACTCTTGGATCGATGAGTATCATCATCGGGCTGCTCCTGAAGAGACCGAACGAATGGCCGCTGCTTATCCTCGGCCTCATCTCCTTGGCAATCTGGAATACAGTCCTGGGGTATGTATTGGCATACTGTTCTAGTAGTGGGGGTAACTATGAATGATAACGATATCTATGTCATAACCGCCCTGCTGCCGTTGTCTGCGTTGATGGTGGTACTTCAGGTCAATCCATACCATGCCCTAGTCATCCAGGGAATACTGGGAGCGGTGGCGACATTGATATATGCGGTTTTGGGGGCGGCGGATGTTGCTTTGACCCAAGCATTGATGGGTACCCTGCTGGCGATTACGCTGTATGCGATCGCCGTGCGTTCATCCCTAGTCATGCGTCTTGGAGTGCTAAAAAATACAGCAACAGATTCTGTACAAGACGACAAAGCCAAACGCCGTTTTGGGCAACTCATAGATGACTTACGAACAATTTTCGGCAAACGCTATATGCGTCTTGAGCTAGTCCCGTACACGAATACACAAACCTTACATCGAGCGCTGATGGACAAAGAAGTCCATGCGACCTGTGCCCCCCGCTCGCCATCAGAACACGATAACCCAGACGACGCAGCGTATGAGACCGACAAGGAACCATTACATACCGCGATCAGAGTCCGACGCATTTATGACATCATGCGAACCGAACTTTCGTCACCAGGGATAATCCTGACCTATGTAAATGTACCAGACTCAGGGGAGGAACATAAATGAAATGGGTTTACCTTGCAGCGGGGATAGCGCTGTTCGTCAAAATGCTGCTCGTACCCAATCCGGAAGGGGATTCATCGCATATTTCTTCTATCGTCGAAGCGGTTGTACAAGATAGTGGGGTACCCAATGCGGTTACGGCTATAATTCTTAGGAATCGGCTGTTTGACACTATCTTTGAAGTGGTGGTATTCACGATTGCGGTAATGGGTGCCCATTTTCTGCTGGCGAATGAAAGACCGTTCTGCGCGATTTATCAGTTCACCGATCAACCCTCCATTGTGATGGCGCGTCTGGGAGCGACTATTGCGGCGTTGGTAGGTATTGAGCTGGCGATTCGGGGACATCTGAGTCCGGGCGGTGGTTTTGCGGCTGGGGTGGCTGGTGGAACGGCGATCGGACTTGTTGCGATTACCTCATCAACGGAGTGGATGCAGGCGATCTACAAGCGCTGGAACGCCGCTACATGGGAGAAGGTTTCGGTTCTTGTTTTCATTGTCCTGTCGGTTGTAACGCTGGCTGGAGTGGAACTACCCCATGGAGAGTTAGGCGCACTTTTCAGCGGCGGGGTTATCCCCCTGCTCAACATCTTAGTCGCAGTAAAAGTCGCGTTGGGATCGTGGGCGGTTATTTTGGTTTTTATTCATTATCGGGGATTGTTGTGAGAGATGGGAGGTGAGCGCTTTGGTGATCACACTTCAGCAGAACTCGCAACTTGGGTTAGTTTGGTGGGTGGAGCGATCGCTCCACTCACCAAACAACAAATAATTAATAAAAAAAATGAATGTATAGCTTCTAATAGAAGCTAGGGAACGCTTAACAGGGAATGCTTAACAGCGAAGAAATGCTTAACTCGTCAAAAAGTTTGAAAGTCTCGTAATCTCCATATTTTTTCATGAGTTCATGTCTTAATCTACCTGGCAACCGCTATAATTTAATCACAGATTTTCGTAGGATCAGGGCAAAAGACAGCCTCAAGCCCGTTGTCTATCTACCTCAAAAGCGTTGTATTAAACCGATTAAAAAAAACTGAGTTTCTCAAATCGTTATTATTGCGGACTGTAACGTTGTACAATCGGCGCTCCTGCAAGTTCTTCCAAGTCAACAGCTTTAAACAAGCTCGTCCAATCTTTAGCTAACGTATCAGTGTCCGAACGAGTGCGGCGGAGTTCTGCTAAATTTGTAATCGTGTCGTACCAAAGATTATTAGCAGCATAGATCTTATACTCCTCTGATTTTGCACTCTTTAATTGCTGCTGAAGCTGGGGAGTTAGCGCCACTCGTTCCAGCCATGCGTCCACAAAAAAGTACTCAGGTTTTTTTTGCGGATCACCACAATAAACTCGGAAGAACCAGTGATATTTTAAGTTTTGCTTGAGAGCATATTGTGAATTTGGCGGTAAGCTAACACCTATAATGCCTGCTTTTGGTGGCAATGTTAGAGGAGTTCGATAAATATCATGACCTTGTTCATCCTGAAGGACAAACTCCCCAGAACTCAAGTTTGTGGGTAATTCAGGCAGATAAACCCAAAATGTTGGATACTCAGCAACTGTTGTTCCCAAGAACGATTTGTTATTTTTTTCTTCACCAGGTACTATAGCAGTCACAGGTTTTTTCAAGCTTGGACATCCATCACGACGACTTGTCCCTCCTCGCCGACGACCTTTGGGGTCACCGTTATCAGGAAATTTCTGGGCAAAAAGGTTTGGTGTGTGAGTGATTTTATTCTGGAATGATTGTTCTGGGTTTGCTTGCACTTGTAGTGGGTTATTCATAAGCCCAAGACTTAGCAAAAGGATACTACAAGCTAGTTGATAGTGTCTTTGAAGTAACTGATTTTTGCTCATATTCGAGAGTTCCAACGTTTTTTGCTGTTGCTAGCATGAGTGGACGCTAGTATCTTCAACACAACCGCACAAGACACTAATGCTAATGTTGAGGGGACGAGTGGAATCCACCCCGCTTGAGTAAATATACCAAAGCAGATACCAAAAAGTATCAACAGCGCTATGGCGATCGCTAATCCTATATGAAGTGGCTGTAAAATTCGCCAAGATATAATACCACCCACCAATGACCAACCCCATACCCACAAGGCTTCCAACCATTGCGACCACCACCACATCAGAGGTCTACCATCCAAAACAGCACTGAGAATATGGCTGACCATGTGCGCTTGTAAAAATACGCCTGAGGTTTGCTTTTCTTCATCTGGGGCGTTAGCAGTGTATGGAGTTTCCCAATCATCAGGAGAACTGGAGGCGATGACGCCAATCAGAACGATGCGATTCTTCACTGACTTGTGCAATAACTCAGGAACAATCTCCTCATTCAGAAGTTCTTTGAGAGAGATTTTTTCCGCAATGTTAAGCAGAGAGGGTAAAGAACGATAATTGAGCAGGATTTGATATCCTGATGCATCCACTCCTTGGTAGCCGCTTGTATGCGATTGTAAGCGCCGAAAAACAGTGCTTCCTATTTGCAAATTTTTCTCGGGATTAATATCCCATTTCATACCTTGTGCATTTAAGTAGTGCTGTGCTAGCTGAAAGCTCAAAGCATATTGTGCTGCACAAGGAGATTTTAAAGGAGGGGTTAATTGGACAAGTTGGCGACGAAGAACTCCATCTGTGTCAGCCACAAAATCACTAAAACTAATGCGTTCTTTTGAGACTTTAGGAGAAGCAGGAGTCCCATCAGGTGCACCATCATTAGGAGCAGAAACTTTGCACACTGTAAATATGCGCTTGTCTTGCTGCAAGACTTCGCTTAATTGTGGATAATTAGGATCAACGGGGAAATCACGATAAATATCTATACCAATAGTTGCTGGTTGATATTGCTTCAGTTTTTGCAAGAGTTGACTGAGTGCTTGGTCTGATAATGACCAACGCATATTCATTTTTTTGTTGATTTGATACTGAATATCCGCTTCATCAATAGTAACTATTAATAAACGCGGGTCTGGCTTTTCATTAGGCGATCGCAGATGCATTAAATAGTCATAAGAATGTAGTTCCCAAGGTTGTAGCATCCCCAAATGACGCACCCCCATAATACTGCTGGCTACTAGAACACTTGCTAGCAGAAGGGTAGAGAGACGCTTGGCTGCAAGAATTAAGCGATGTCTATCTAAGAGATTCTGCTTTATTGTTCTGGAAAAAGAATAGGTTTTATCGGATGCAGAACCTTGTTTAGTTTCTGAAATCGCTACTGAAGAGCCTACCCCTCGATTCCAAACCATCGGCGGTTCAGCAGGATTTTGGCAAATCACGGGTAACCAAGTGGCGCAGGGATATTCTCCTTCTAATCCTTGGAGTCTTTCTCGTGCAGAACGTACCGCAGTATACAAAGACTCTCCCTGTGAAAATTCAGTAAGAAAATACTTTAAAAATTCTTGAGCGATGACGTTCGGTACTGGCTCACGCATGACAATAACTTGAGGAATATGTAATTCCTGTAGCTGCTGTGCCAACCCCAAACCATCACAAGAGTTAAAAATCGCCAAATATAATCCACGACTGATAGCTTGCTTCAAACCATACTTTAATTGGTCAAGAGTAATTATGTCTTTATGATTGAGTTGTAGGGAACCTTTTTCTTGAGTGCAAGAACTATGGCCCGCAAAAAAAAGAATATCCCAATTTTGTTGCCATAGCTGGTTATTAAACTCGTCTAACGTTGGCTCTACTAAAAATTTAATTTCTGCACCCGTTAGTAAAATCTCTAAAAAAATTCTATCCTGACTAATATCAATTTCTTGAGTGTTACCAAATATTGCTAGTATTCTAATTGTAGACTTTAGATTTATTTGACTTTTTTGTCGCTTTTGATACTCGGACGCACTTAAGGCAACTTCTGCAAGAGGGTAATCGTCAAAGAAATTCCACAGATGCCAGGGTAATCGTCGCAATACACTGTCATTTGTTTCTACAATGAAGCGAATCTCCTCAGATGGTTGGAAATGTGTGCGTAATTGTTGTTCAATTTTGCGAAATTCTACCGAATTGAGCCATCGGTTTAAACAGTTGTAGACTTGCTTGCATAATTCGTGAATCTCTACTTCAGAAATGTTAGTAACGCTATCTTCTTCAATTTCAAATGTATCGTCAATGTCGTCAATTTCCTCGACACCAAGACGTAAAAACGGACGGTAATAAAAAGCAGAATAAAGTGATTTCCAATTGCGATAAAGTTCAGGAATTTCTGGTGCTGCGGGCAAGCTAGCACTAAATTTCATTCGATAGATATTCTCTTCTTCCCCAATATATGCTGTGACAACGGGAAAACCTTCATATAAATTTCCTTGACCCAAATTTAAAACTACCAACCTATTCATAGGTGTCTGAGACATTCGAGCAAAAAAGTGTAAACTTTTACAGCTATTAACATTGATTCGTTAAACTTCATTTAAATTTTCTAATATATACTCAGCCAAAAATGCTACTACTTTATTCCTGTAGCTTTATGTGTATAAAAAAGCATATACGGATTAACTTTCTGGCTTTTTTACCTTACGGATTACCCAGTTGCTATAGTCTATGAAACCCGAGTCGAGCACTGGCTCACTTTTGGCGCTCCCTAAACAATACTAATTATGTGTCAGTGCTCTTATATTTTGCATTCATCCGTACAAACTGTGAACAATTTAAAATTCGCGCCAGAAAATTACGTCCTTTGTTTTTACTTTACTCGAAATCTCACGAATGGCAGCCCTGACTCTTAGTCATCTAATTGACATGTTAATTTGGTAGATACAAAATGTCAGTCATGAGGATGCCAGCAAATATCAAGCTAATTACTATCAAACTTCACAACTCTTAAAAGATTCTACGTTAGTTCAATCTGAGAATATCATACAAGAGATTGAACAAGATGACAATTTGCTTATAGACTAGACAAGTAACGATTGATCTCATAACAACTGAATTTCTAAATCATGAAAAAAATTATTCTCTACTACAGTAGGAGAACTTACGATTGCGAAATGAAATAGATTGATTCATAATTCTTATCTTTAATGTGAAGATAGGAAAAAAAACTGATTGAGTGTGTAGCAAAGAGCATAGCCGCAAATAAAAAACAGAAGTCTTCTCCATGAGTAAATCAGTTGTTATTAACTTAGGAAGCGGTGATTTAAACAACGGATTCCCAAATGTTACTGCTCGATTATGGTCATCAGGAAAATCCCTTGGACAGCAATTTATTGGTAGCTTACCCCCAACACCATTTTTAGTACAATTATTACATAATTGGCAGTCAAATTATAAAAATATCTGTGGTCGCCAACAGTTGCGTTCTTCATTGATTGAAGAAGATGACGAACTGGAAATTGACGAAGACGGCCTCACAAATGTTTCCGTTGTCAGTTTTGACGATGTGTGCCAAAAATTACAGGAAAAGATTAACGAGTGGCTCAAGTCTAGTGGATTTCTGAATATAGAACGGCAACTGCGATCGCAACTACAACCCACAGAAGAAATTCGCGTCATTATTGAAACCGATGATAACTTAATACGGCGATTACCTTGGCATCGTTGGGACTTCTTTAATGATTATCCCAGAGCAGAAATGGCGCTTTCCCAAACAGAGTATAAATCTCGGGAATTATCAAAATTAAAATTACATAGAAAGAAAGTTAGAATTTTAGCAATTTTAGGTAATAGCCAAGGTATCGATTTAGACAAAGAAATCAAGTTTCTTAATAGTTTAGAAGATGCAGAAATAATTTTTATTGTCAACCCCTCTCGTCAAGAATTTAACAATCTTCTTTGGCAAAATGATGGCTGGGACATCCTTTTTTTTGCGGGTCATAGTCAAACAGAAGGTGCAACAGGCAAAATTTATATTAATGATAATAAAACTAATAACAGCTTAACAATTGAACAGTTAGAAGAAGCTCTCAAAGCTGCGATTGATAATGGGTTACAACTAGCACTATTCAACTCCTGTGATGGGTTAGGATTGGCTAATGCGCTGGAAAAATTGAGTATTCCGACAGTGATTGTCATGCGGGAGCCAGTGCCAAATCTAGTAGCACAGGAATTTTTTAAGTATTTTTTAGAATCTTTTGCAATTCAACGACTGTCTTTATATTTAGCAGTTCAACAAGCACGCAGAAAGTTGCAAGGTTTGGAAGATGATTTTCCGGGTGCTTCTTGGTTACCTGTGATTTGTCAAAATCCAGCCGTGGAACCGCCGAGTTGGCTAAATTTAGGCGGAGTTCCTCCGTGTCCTTATCGTGGGTTATTTGCTTTTCGCGAGGAAGATGCTCACCTGTTTTTTGGGCGGGAACATTTTACACACAACTTGGTGACGGCGAGCAAAAGAAAGCCGTTGGTGGCGGTGGTAGGTCCGAGTGGAAGTGGTAAGTCGAGTGTGGTGTTTGCTGGGTTGGTTGCTCAGTTACGCCAGGACTCATATACTGACTGGCAGATTGTCTCATTTCGTCCAGGTCATAATCCTTTTGACGCCTTAGCAGGAGCATTGACTTCTAGCGTTGGCGAGGCTTTATTGCTTCAGTGTCTTCAAAAAGGTAATTTAAATAACAATCTATATCCTAAATTAACTGGTCGTCGCCTGATTGAATTAGAACTAGAAATAGCACTGCAACAAGATCACAAAGTTTTATACAAAATTATTGAAGGTTTTGTCCGGCAAAACCCGAAAACTCGTCTGGTTATAATAGCAGACCAATTTGAAGAACTCTACACTCTTTGCTCACAAGAAGAACGCCAAGGTTTCTTAGATGCATTACTCCATGCAGTTCGGTTAGCTCCAGCATTTACTTTAGTTATGACCTTAAGGGCTGATTTTTACGGATATGCCCTTTCTTACAGACCTTTTAGTGATGCATTGCAAGGAGCAGTCCTCAATCTTGGTCCAATGAACCGTGAAGAATTGCGATCGGCGATTGAACAGCCAGCGGCACAAATGCAGGTGAGACTAGAAAAGGAGTTGACAAAAAAACTAATTAATGATGTTGGGGAGCAGTCAGGACGTTTACCATTGCTGGAGTTTGCTTTAACACAACTGTGGTCAAAACAGACAGATGGGTGGTTGACTCATGCAGGCTACGAGGAGATTGGCGGTGTCGAGGAGGCTTTGGCTATCCACGCCGAAGCAGTGTATGCTCAGCTTGATGAAGCAGACCGAAGTCGGGCGCAGCAAGTGTTCATGCAGTTAGTGGGTTTGGGGGAAGGAATCGAGGCTACGCGGAGATTGGCAACTCGTGATGAGGTGAAGTCAGAAAACTGGGATTTGGTGAGGCGCTTAGCTGATGCACGTCTTGTGGTAACCAACCGCAACGAGTTATCGGGTGAAGAAACGGTGGAAATCGTGCATGAGGCGCTGATTAGAAGCTGGGGACGCCTAGAGGGGTGGATACAAGTTGATGGTGAATTTCGCTATTGGCAAGAGCAGTTGCGATCGGCAATTCGTCAATGGGAAAGTAGCGGTAGAGATGAAGGAGCACTACTGCGTGGAAAGCCACTCTCCGATGCAGAATACTGGCAGAGCAAACGCATAGACGAACTGAGTACAGGGGAGAGACATTTCATACAGCTTTCTTTAGCATTGCGGGATAACGAGCTAAATAAGCAAAAGCGTAGACGCCAACTTACTATCTTAGGACTCACAGGTGGCTTAGTGGGAGCTTTAATGCTGGCTGGGGTAGCGTGGTGGCAATCCCATAAAGCAAGCGTCAGCGAGATCCAAGCTGTGACCAAATCTTCTGAAGCATTGTTTGCCTCGAATAACAGATTGGATGCGCTTATACAAGCAATTACAGCGAAGGAGAAATTAAAAACAATAGGTACGGTAGATGCAAATATCCAGGATCGGCTTGAATCAGCTCTAAAACAGGCAACTTATACGGTGGTTGAACATAACCGCCTGATAGGGCATGGCGATAAAGTTAACGCAGTCGCCTTCAGCCCCAATGGTCAGCTCATAGCCACAGCAAGTAGTGACAAAACAGTCAAACTCTGGAAGCAAGATGGTACTTTGCTTAACACTCTCGTTGGACATAGTGATAAAGTTTATGGAGTTGCGTTCAGTCCTCAAAGTAATATCATTGCCACAACAAGTGGGGATAAGACAGTCAAACTCTGGAAAGCCAGCGATGGTACTTTGGTTACTACTCTCAAAGGACATAGTGATAGAGTTTACGGAGTTGCGTTCAGTCCTCAAGGTAATATCATTGCCACAGCAAGTGTGGATAAGACAGTCAAACTCTGGAAAACTAGCGATGGTAATTTGCTGACTACTCTCAAGGGGCATGGTGCTACAGTTTACGGAGTCGCTTTTAGTCCTGTTCGCGTAGCGTCCCCGCAGGGGTTTGGTCAAGTGATTGCCTCAGCAAGTTGGGACAATACAGTCAAACTGTGGAAGCTTGATGGTACTTTGGTTAACACTCTCATTGGACATAGCGATAAAGTGAATGCAGTCGCGTTCAGCCCAGATGGTCAACTGATTGCTACAGCAAGTTGGGACAAAACAGTCAAACTCTGGAAACGGGATGGCACTTTACTGACTACCCTTTCAGGACATAGCGATAGAGTTTACGGAGTTGCGTTCAGTCCTGATAGTGATACAATCGCCTCGGCTGGTTGGGACAAGACAGTCAAACTGTGGAAACGGGATGGCACTTTGCTGACTACCCTTTCTGGAAATAGCGATACTATTTGGGGGGTAGCGTTCAGCCCAGATGGTAAGACAATTGCTTCGGCAACTAGCGACAAAATAGTCAAACTCTGGAAGCGCGATAATATCTTGCTGACCAAGCTGAATGGTCATAGTGGTGGGGTTTATGGAGTCGCGTTCAGCCCCAAGGGTGAGATAATTGCCACAGCAGGTGACGACAACACGGTGAAACTCTGGAGAGCTAGCGACGGCACTCTGCTGACGACTTTAAAGGGACATAAGGCTGGAGTTTGGGCAGTAACGTTCAGTCCTGACGGTCAAACAATTGCCTCGGCAAGTAGCGACAAGACAATCAAACTCTGGAAGCGAGACGGCACTTTGTTGACTACCCTTAAGAATCATAGTGATGCGGTTAACGCAGTTGCGTTTAGCCCGGATGGTAAGATCATTGCCTCAGCAAGTGACGACAAAACGGTAAAACTACAGAAGCTAGATGGTGAGTCAGCGCTACAGGAGGGTATCCCTCGTACCGGCTCTGGCGAACCCCGTTCGCGTAGCGTGCCCTTTGGGCATAGGGGCACTTTGCTAACTACCTTGAGACATGATGATGAAGTTTGGGGAGTAACGTTTAGCCCAGATGGTCAGACAATTGCCTCAGCAAGTCGAGATAAAACGGTAAAGCTTTGGAAGCCAGATGGTACCTTGCTGACCACCCTTCCTACGGAACGCTACGCTAACAAAGGTCACAATAGCGGAGTTTTCGGAGTAGCGTTCAGTCCGGACAGTCAGACAATTGCTACGGGGAGTGAAGATAAAACGGTGAAACTGTGGAAGCGAGATGGCACTTTGCTGACTACCCTTCCTACGGAACGCTACGCTAACAAAGGTCACAATAGCGGAGTTCGGGGAGTAGCGTTCAGCCCCGACGGCAAAATGATTGCTTCAGCTAGTGACGACACAACGGTAAAATTCTGGAAACGAGATGGTACTTTGCTGACTACCCTCAACGCTCATAGGGCGATGGTTTGGAGAGTGGCGTTCAGTCCTGACGGTAAGACACTTGCTTCAACGAGTGACGACAAGACAGTGATTCTGTGGAATTTGGATCGTGTTCTAGATACAGATAAAGTCGTGAGCTACGCTTGCGATTGGGTCAAGGATTATCTGAGAACGAATGTACAGGTGCACCAGAACGTTAGCACGGCTCCTTTACAGGAGGCTCGCCGTTTCTGTAGTGGGGTTAAACCTCAATAGCTTCAAGCAACATGATTACATTTTCCGCATTTTTCTCTCCTTAGTGCATAAGTTAATTCTGCTTACACCTAATAAAGAGTGTAGAGGCAAAGCTCTGTTAGCTAAACTAACCTTCAGCTTTTTTGATAGAGCTTCATTCTACATAATCAAACTTTCTTCAATGCGTAAATCCTACGCTATTGTTGCAGTTTTGATGATCTTTTTGTGTAACTTTTTTGGAGAAAAATATGACTTTACTAGTTGGTAATCTTCCTTCTGAAGTAACTGAGGCAAATTTAAGAGAGCTTTTGAGAAAATTTGGCAGAGTCGGAAACATTGACATTTTTCCTGAAGCCAGTTTTGCAACAGTAGCAATTGAAGGCGAAGTAAATGAGGAGTCTGCTGTTGAAGAACTCAATGGCGTGGAAAACTTTGGGCAGATACTTAAATTTTTCAAATCAGATTTACCCGACCAAGTGGTAGGTGGAAGCCGCGATCCAAAGGGACCAGGAGGCTGAAGCAATCCCAAGTCAACCCCCACATTTCATGACGACGGAGGGGTACCAGCGCTAAAGTACAATCCAAACAGAGCAGACCGAAAGATGAATTAGGGTTGGTATTTTAATTTGATTTTACTTGCAGCTCTATTCGCCTTTTCGCGAGCCTCTTGAATATCACTTCCTTTAGCCAAAGCGACTCCCATTCGGCGATAAGGATGGGCATTAGGTTTACCAAATAGCTTAATGTCCACATCTTTTTCTGATAGCGCTTCGGCTACACCTGTATAAGCAATAAAATCTGATTTTTCCGTAGCTAAAATAACAGCACTCGCTGAATAACCCAACTGTTCTATATGAGGAATTGGCAATCCTAAAATCGCTCTCAAGTGTAATTCAAATTCGTTAAGATTTTGCGAAATTAATGTCACCATTCCTGTATCATGAGGTCTAGGGGAAAGTTCCGAAAAAATGACTTCGTCCTTAGTGACAAAAAACTCAACACCAAAGATTCCTGCCCCTCCTAATGCATCGGTGACTTTTGTAGCGATTTCTTGGGCTTCAAGAATCATTTGTTCTGAAACTTCTGCTGGTTGCCAAGATTCTTGATAATCTCCTCTTTCTTGCCGATGTCCGATAGGAGAACAAAAAATTGTCGGTGCATTCCACTGCTTAATTGTTAGTAAAGTAATTTCTATCTCAAAATCAATGAATTCCTCGACAATCACCTTTTGACTGTCACCTCTGGAATTGGCGATCGCATAATTCCACGCCTTCTCAACCTCACTCTTTTCTTTAACTACAGATTGCCCTTTGCCAGAAGATGACATCACAGGTTTTACTACATTAGCAAACCCAATTTCATCAGAAACTGCAACCGACTCTTCTAAAGTTGTCGCATAACCATACTTAGCAGTGCGAATACCTAATTCTTTATGTGCTAGTTCTCTGATTCTGTCTCGGTTCATTGTATAGTTAGTCGCGGCTGCAGTTGGTATAACTGTAATTCCTCGGTGCTCAAATTCCAAAAGTTTTTCTGTTCTAATTGCTTCAATTTCTGGTATGATGAAATCAGGCTGATATTTGCTAACCACTGCTTCCAAATCATCAGCACTTAGCATAGAAATAACTTCCGAACAGTCAGCAACTTGCATAGCTGGAGCATTAGCATAGCGGTCAACAGCAATCACATAATTGCCAAACCGTTTAGCAGCAATAACAAACTCTTTGCCTAGTTCTCCAGAACCTAGCAACATTAATTTTTGGGGTAGTTTCATCGAATTATTCATTAATTTTTCCTATTTATTTACAATTTCAAAAACTTTCTTTACTTCTTTTATACCTTTGTACTTCGTTATTTTAATCATCTTCTTCCAAATACTTGAATATAGCACCGCGAAGCCGTAAATCTTGGCGCTGAATTTTTGTCAATCCAATTCCTTCTCCAAACTCACACTCTTCTATAAGAGCACTTAACCATATAGTTTCATTCAGAGTAGCACCGTTCAAATTAGCATTTCTCAAATCTGCGTTTGTAAAATTGGCAAATATGAGGTCTGCATTCACGAAAGTACTTCCTCGTAGGTTTGCACTTGATAAATTACCACGGATAAAGTTGACTTCATCTAAAATCAAGTAAGATAAGTCTGCTGCCATTAAATTAGGGAATTTCAGCTGACTGGGATTTTTCAAAAACCGCATGACACAGGCTATATTGGCTTCATTAAGGCACATCTTGGTTAAAAAATCATAGCGGGCTATTCCAAGTTGCTTAAGAATTTCTAGACGCTGTTGGGGATTTTGTTCTAAAAACTGAATAGCGCAACTACGCAAGTTTTGAGTAGGAGTATGGAGCATAATCATCAAAATTTTGTAATCTTATCGATTTTTCAAATCTTTCTTGGCTAGTTCTTTTGTGCAGCTACTGAAAAGCTTTGCTATCATCAGTAGTGTGTTAGTTATAGCTCTAACATATAGCAATCCTAAATGAGTTGTAAAAATTATTTTTTGAACGAACCGCCAAGTCGCCTTAGCGTAGCGTGCGCCTTAGCGCATAGGACGCCAAGAAAAGAGAAAAGAGAGAATTTTACGAATGATTTAGGATTGCTATATTAGCAGATATTTATGTCAATACAGTTGCTGTTAGTCGTATTTAAGATCCCCCAACAGAGTTAAAAAGGGGGCTTAGTTCCCTCCTTTTTAAGGAGGGGTAGGGAGGATCAACCCTTAAGTGAACTGTATTGATACTTATGTAAAAATTCATCCGGGTAAGAATCAGTATGATTCGTAAAGTTAGGTAATTACAGAGTTTGTTATTACAGTCACTATGAAAGGAATAATCAAACCGTATCAAATGAAAGGTCGTGTACTAATAATAGTAATCTTGTTTGGCATTATTTCACTATTCTGCTTCAGCTTTTTCGCTAAAGTTGTGAGAGTAAAATTTGTCGAAATTGATTTTGTACTAAAAAGATTAGAAATTCAAAAGGAAGCACAGGTAGAAATTCCTTATACTATTGCGAAAGTTGATGTACAAAGACGGTTAGGTTCTGATGTGAAGCCTGATCCGAGATGTTTATTTTGGGCGACAACTGAAGTAGGTAGAGGCTGGACTAATGATTCTGAGGATCGTGATTTTTTCATAGATTATTATATACCTTTAAATAAAAAAGCAATGATTTGTACAACACCAGCCCTAGCAGCTGCACTCATTGCTAAGCGTCACGAAAAACCGCTTTTGTATAAAGTTTATCCAACAGAAGATGGTTTTCATGTTCGCATTGTTGAAGGTCTTTCAGAAGTAAGAGAACCTTGTAAAAACTGGACAGGGAATGTTGATTGTGCAGATCCTATATTGTCGCGACAGGGAGTTGTAAGGTATAAGCCCTAGAAGATAACACATGCAGCTTTCTCTCTACTGTGCTGCATTGAAAGCCATCTGCCAAAAATCTTTCTCGAATGTTGCTACTCTTAAAAAAGCTTCTTGTGCTTGCTGGTGAATATTTTCTGAAGCTGTTTGCAACACCTCATCAGCTTGATGTTCTAAAAGTTTTACATATTCAGTAAAACCTGCATTTCCCCATCTGTCTGCAAACTCTGTGTATGGTTCAACCATGACTCCAGGCAATTGCCAACCTTGATTGTATGCTAATTCAATTGCCCAAAATGCAGTTGCTTGTACTGGATAAGGCATTGTAGCAAGAGTGTGCATATATTCACAATATTGTATGCAGGTTGGTTGTTTTGCTACGTCGAGATTAAGCTCTCGTTGGGCTGCTTTTTCTTTAAACCAATTGAGTTCATCTTTCAGTGCTGCGAGTCCTGCTAGTATAACATCAAAATGATCTGGGGGTGCGATCGCCAACACTCGTCCCACCATGCGTGTGAAATCGACAACGAACAGATAATCTTGTACAAGCCATGTGTTAAATTGCTGGGAGTGAATTGTTCCTAATTTACACTGCTCAAGAAAGGGATGCACAGTTGCTTCGTGCCAAGTTTGAGTATGGTTTTGTAAGAGTTGTTTGCAGGTCAGGTTCATTGTTAGTCTGTTTCTAAAATATACAATTAAGATTCAATCTCAGCTAATTCCATCCAACGTTCAGTCGCCTGATCAATTTCTTCCTTCAGGGTTTCCACCTGTTCATACAGTTTTTGTACTTGAGAGTAGTTACCAGGAGGAACATTCGCCATTGCTTTTTCTGCTTCTGCTTTTTCGACTTCCATCTTGGCAATTTTACCTTCCAACTGCTCAAATTCTCGCTTTTGCCAATTAGATAATCTACGCCGTTTTTTCGTTTCGGTTTCTTTGGCAGATGTTGTCTGTAACGTCTCTGTATTTTTTGGCTTTTCTTTAGTGTTACTTATCTGTTGCTGTTGTGCTTCTTCTGCTTGTTTATAATCTAGATAAACTGAATAATTTCCCGGATATTGTCGGATTTTTCCACCTTCTTCAAAGGCAAAAATCGTATCTACAGTGCGGTCTAGAAAATAGCGATCGTGGGAAACGACAATCACACAACCGGAAAATTCTTCTAAATATTCTTCCAGTACGGCTAATGTCTGTACATCTAAATCATTCGTGGGTTCATCTAATATTAAAACATTCGGCGCACTCATCAAAACCCGCAACAGAAATAAACGCCGTTTTTCACCACCAGATAGTTTATGAATTGGGGCATACTGTTGATTACCAGGAAACAGAAAACGCTCTAACATTTGGGAAGCAGTAATTCTTGTTCCATCGGCAATTTTGACAAATTCTCCTTCTTCTTTAATGTAATCAATCACTCGCTGATTCTCATTCAACGCTGATTGTAATTCTTCGGAATGCTGGTTAAAATAACCAATGTGAATTGTACCACCAATTTCTACACTTCCTGAATCTGGATGAACACGTTCTGTGATCATATCTAGTAACGTAGACTTACCAGCGCCATTAGAACCGATAATACCAATACGGTCTTCTGGACTAAACTCGTAGGTAAAATCCTTAATTAAACTACGTCCGTTATAAGCTTTAGATGTATTATTTAGCTCAATAACTTTTTTGCCAATGCGACGACTGGGTGTAGAAATATCAACTTTACCCTGAGCTTGTTTAAACTCAGTTTCCTGCATACCGTGAACCCGTTCAATTCTCGCTTTTTGTTTCGTACTGCGAGCTTTTGGTCCTCGTTTTAGCCATTCTAACTCACGCCGCAAAACACCTTGATGTTTGCGTTGACTACTAATAGCAGATTCTTCTGCTAATGCTTTCTTTTCTAAATAATATGAATAGTTACCTGTGTAGGTATAAATGTCTCCTCGGTCGATTTCGATAATACGATTGGTTACCTTATCCAAAAAGTAGCGGTCGTGAGTAATAAGAAAGAGTGCGCCACGATAGCGATTTAAATAACTTTGTAACCACTCAACAGAATTAGCATCGAGATGGTTTGTCGGTTCATCCATCAACAACAACTCTGGTTCTGACAGCAAGGCTGTAGCTAAAGCAATGCGCTTGCGATAACCACCAGATAAAGTCCCAACAACAGCATGAAAATCTGTAATTCCTAACTTTGAAAGAATGATTTTAGCATTTGTTTCCAGTTCCCATGCACCAACTGAGTCCATACGCTGCATTACAGAAGAAAAACGCGCCATCAGTTGTTTATCTTCTGGTGTATGAGCTAATTTATCAGAAATTTCCTCGTACTCACGCACCAATTCCATTTGTTCGCCGCTGTCAGCGAAAACCTGCTCTAAGACTGTGCGATGTTCATCTAAATCTGGCTGCTGAGGCAAGTATACAATTTTAGCTCCTGAATTTGCTAAAACTTGACCACTGTCAATCGGTTCTAATCCGGCAATCATTTTTAATAAAGTTGATTTCCCAGAACCGTTAGTACCAATTAAGCCAACCTTATCAGTAGCATCCAAGCTAAAGCTAGCATCTTTCAAGACTTCCTTGATACCAAAATCTTTTTTAACAGATTGTAGGGTGATAAGACTCATATCAATTTAAGTTTGAGATTTGAACTGCAGACAAACACTGATAAACGCAGATAATTATCTATTTTATCAGCGTCTCTATGCGTGTATCTTCAGTTACAATTATAGAGTGTGCTATGGTCAAAGGTGAGCAATGCCTATCCTAGTATTAAACAAATAAATCAAGGGGCAAATGCCCGTACATTTCGTTAATTCCACTTTGAGAGTAAGACTGGCAAGAAACTAATACACCCCGATGATGTCCTGAGTAAGAATCCAGATGGCATATACCATTTTTGCCGTTTAATTTAATGTAAACTGGACCTTCAATCTCAGGTAAATTGCTTGGTGGTTCATAACCAAAAGCATAGGAATATGTTTTCATCGCTAGTATTCCTTCCTCTGACGTTTCAGCACAAATACCTAATATTTGGTAATCAGAAATCTTAGCTAGCAAAACTAAAGCTTGACAAGTTAAGGTTTTTTCTGATGGCTTGAGGTTGGGAGGAATGTCTACACAGTTAAATTTATTGAGAATCTTTTTGGCGTCTTGAATAGTGAGATTACTCTGATTATTGCTTGACATAATTTTTTTATTATTCCTTGATGTTCTCTATCTGCTTCTTAAGTAGGGTACACACCCTGATTCAGGGTGAAAATTGTGATTAATCTTGCAAATTAGCGAAATTAAAGAGAAATGGTACACTATTTTTTGTATCACCACTCATAACGAGGACTTTTGGCATCTGAGCACCTCCACTCTTCCAAGATTCGATCGCTTCTTTTTGCAGAACCAACTGCCCACCTTGAGCTTTTAAAGTTTCAGCTAAAAGTCTTTGAGCTTCCGCTTTTCCCTTAGCACGGTTGATCTCTGCTTGAGCCTCTTGTTCAGCTTCTCGGGCTATATACACAGCTCTTTGTGCTCTTTGCTCTGCAATTTGTTTTTCTTCAACTGCTTTGGCAAATTCTGGGGAAAATGTTAAATCAACCACACTGGTATCTAACACAATTATTCCATATTTATCTAAGCGTTGCCCCAATGCAGCATCAAAGTCTTCTTTCAACTCATTTCTTTTTGTAATCGCCTCCTCAACTGTTCTTTTAGCAGCTGCAATTTTAAAAGATTCTTGGGTTTGAGGTGCAATAATTTTGTTGACAATATTTTCTAATGTTCCTTGTGTCCTTCTAATATCAACAACTTGTATAGGATTAATACGAAAGTTAATAGCAAATCTGGCAGATAGAGTTTGCAAATCCTTGGTTGAACTTTCTCCTGGAACCTCAAACTTTTGCACAGTCAAATCATATACATCTACTCTGGAAATGAAGGGCGGTATAACGTGAATACCCTCGATTAATGCTCCATCTGTGGCTTTCCCCAAGATACTAAGTACTCCTGCTTGCCCTGGATTTATAATAATAAAGGAATTAAAGCTAAAAATGACAAGTATTGCTGCCACAATTCCTGCGACTACAGTTTGCCAATTCCCGAATGACTGATTTTTCAACTCGTTATCTCCTTTGCATTTTCAGACAAATCTTGTTAATAGTGATACCTTACTCCCCACCTTTCGTGAGACACTTGGTAGTTAATTGTGGTAAAATTTTAGATTCACGCATCTACAAACAACTGTGGTTAAGGTATCCAAATCTCATCGGGCATCAAAAAGACAGACAAGCGCAGTAGGTGATCCTCAGATATCGTCTCCAAGTAACCCCTTCATGCGGCTGTTAAATTACGGACACCAGTATCGTAAACTAATCTGGCTGGCGACGATTTGTTCTATCTTGAATAAACTTTTTGATTTAGCACCACCTGCGTTAATTGGCGTCGCGGTGGATGTGGTGGTAAAGCAGCAAAATTCTATCATCGCTCAATGGGGAGTGAAAGATGTTTTTGGGCAATTTTTTATTATTTCGTTCCTGACTGTAATCATCTGGATACTAGAATCGGTTTTTGAATACGCTTACGAAAGGCTTTGGCGTAATTTGGCACAGGACATTCAGCATGATTTGCGTCTGGATGCTTATGAACATTTGCAAGAGTTAGAACTCGCATATTTTGAAGAACGCAGTACAGGTGGTTTGATGTCTATTCTCAGTGATGATATCAACCAATTGGAACGTTTTTTAAATGGTGGGGCAAATGATATTCTCCAAGTTGTTACAACAGTTGTCATTATAGGTGCTGCTTTCTTTATTTTGGCTCCTAGTGTTGCCTGGATGGCAGTATTGCCGATACCATTTATTCTTTGGGGTTCGTTTGCTTTTCAAAAATTACTCGCACCTCGCTATGCTGATGTCAGAGAAAAGGTTGGTCTTCTCAACTCGCGTCTTGTGAACAATTTGAGCGGTATTACTACTATTAAAAGTTTTACCTCCGAAGATTACGAAATTTCACGTTTAACAAAAGAAAGTGAGGCATATCGCCGCAGTAACGCTAAAGCAATTAAACTTTCAGCTGCATTTGTTCCCTTAATCCGGATGTTGATTTTGGTGAGTTTTACAGCATTATTGCTGTTTGGGGGAATTGCAGCAGCGAATGGCAAAATATCTGTCGGTACATACAGTGTACTATTATTTCTCGTCCAGCGGTTACTCTGGCCTTTAACAAGATTAGGTGATACTTTTGACCAATATCAAAGAGCAATGGCTTCCACAAATCGAGTGATGAATTTGTTGGATACTCCTTTGGCGATTCATACGGGAGACACACATTTACCGACTGATACAGTACGTGGTGAAGTGGAGTTCAAAAATGTCACTTTTGCTTATAAAGATAGGTTACCAGTTGTGACAAATCTATCTTTGCAGGTTCCAGCAGGCAAAACAATCGCTATTGTTGGTTCTACTGGTTCTGGGAAAAGCACTTTGGTAAAACTTCTATTGCGATTGTATGAAGTGCAATCAGGAACAATGACTCTTGATGGAATTGATATACAACAATTAGAACTACAGGATTTGCGCCGTTGTATTGGTTTGGTCAGTCAGGATGTTTTCTTATTTCACGGTAGTATAGCAGAAAATATTGCCTATGGCAGTTTTGATGCTTCAGATGATCAAATCATCACAGCCGCTAAAATCGCTGAAGCACACGAATTTATTCTGCAATTGCCTCAAGGATATGAGACCATAGTCGGCGAACGAGGACAAAAGTTATCTGGTGGACAACGACAGCGGATTGCTATTGCCCGCGCCATCTTAAAGAATCCACCAATTTTAATTTTAGATGAAGCGACATCAGCAGTCGATAATGAGACTGAGGCAGCAATTCAGCGATCGCTAGAACATATTACTGTCAATCGAACAACAATTGCGATCGCACACCGTCTTTCCACAATCCGCAATGCTTCACGTATCTATGTCATGGAATACGGACAATTTGTTGAATCAGGAACCCACCAAGAACTACTGGACAAAAGCGGAGTTTATGCGAGTCTGTGGCGCGTGCAGTCAGGTTTGAGGTAAACTTTTCAAAAATCCAAAAGATATCCAAAATATAAAGTTACTATGATGTTTGCTTCCACCCAATCTCAATCACCAAACGACGAGTGGCGTCGCCAGTTAAATAGATTCGTCAAAGAAAATCAACAGGAATTAGCAGCACTGTCTTGGGGTTTGTGGTTAGAAAATGGTGACGGCAAGGGTACGATTGGTATTGATTTGCAACCAACACCACACTTTGTTTATTGTCCCAAAGAAGCCATAGAACAATTCAATACCACAGTTGAGAACAGACTTCAGGAAATTTTAGGGATTGTGAAGCACCATAAACCAGAAGTAGAAGTTCTCATGCTCGCAATTGCTAAAGACCAAGTCAAGTTAATTTATTTTGAACCAGAACCTGCACCACCAAGTTGTTATGAACGAGTTGGTAAAGATGTAGATACTGTATTAGAACATTTGGAACAGGTTTTGAGCAAGCAGTTTAACGCTGAACAATCAGCCCAGTAATCAAATTACAACATTGGGAAAAATCAAGGTCAATCAATTTTGGATTTAGGATTTTAGATTTTGGATTAACTCCACCGGCTTTGGCTGCGCTCAGCCCAAGCTAAAAGTGCTCTGGTTGGAGCGGAGCGAAACCAAGCCTAGATTTTTAAATTTACGATTTTGGATTAATTCCGTCCTTCTTGGACGGGGCTTGTACCCTTCGGCAAAGCTCAGGGCAAGCCGAAAATCAACACCAAGTACCTCTGTCGGGAAACAAGGACTATGGCACAAAGTGCCACGTTGCGCGAACAGTATTGGCTCCCCAATCTAAAATTTCAAATCTAAAATCTAAAATTGTTTCGCTCAGAAAAAGGTTACTATATGGGAGAATTCCATCTAAAATCTGTAGTAACTGGAACCCAGTATCGATGGAGCACACATGAATCGGCTAATCGAGAGTGTCCACCAAGACCTACTTCCTCGGTTCCAAATTGAAAGCGTAGATCCCCACGACCCAGTCAAAGTCCGCCATGTGCCCAAACCCTGGCAACTTCTTGGGGCGGGGAACTACGCCGCAGTGGTTTATCACCCAGACTACCCTGAGTTTGTGATAAAAATTTATGCACCCGGACGCCCCGGTTTTTCTGAGGAGGTAGAGGTCTACCGCCGCCTGGGTTCCCATCCTGCTTTCTCTGAGTGTCTGTATGCCAATGATGGCTTTTTAATCCTGAAGCGGTTGCATGGAGTTACTCTCTACGACTGTATGCAGCGTGGTCTACGGATACCGAAGCAGGTGATACACGACATTGACCAAGCTTTAGATTATGCCCGTAAGCGCGGTCTCCACCCCCATGATGTCCACGGACGTAATGTGATGATGTACAAAGGTAGGGGACTAGTTGTGGACATCTCGGACTTTCTGCATGAGGAGGCTTGCTCAAAGTGGGATGACCTGAAAAAGGGATACTACTGGCTGTACCGCCCCTTCCTCTCCCCGCTTGGGATACGGATACCCTACTTTGTCTTGGATGTTGTTCGCAGGAGTTATCGTTTCTTGATCCGCTTAGTTTCACGCCTAAAGCAACTCAAAAGCAGACGCTTTTAGCAGCACTAGTAATTTGCCAACCGAAAAATGCGCTTGTGAGGACTGGGGAAAGGAGAAAGGTTAAAGGCAAAGGGATTAAAAAACCTTGCCGCTTCGCCCCTAATCCCCACCCGACCATCCCCTTTTGGGCTTATTCTTTACCCCGCAGGCGTTCCCTTGGGGAACTACTAAAAGCCAGGACTTACGCACGGACAACGTAGCCATAATTGCGACCGCAGGGAAGCAATCGCAACCCATTGTTTTTAGTGGCCTGTGCGTAAGTCCTAAAAGCAAAAGCAAGAGTAATTATAACTAGTAAAGTGTTATATATAAAACCCACATTTATAAAAGTGCGGTTATGATTAATGAGTTTTTACGGTAGCAAAAATTACTTTTTATCCCAAAGAAGTTATATGCAATTGCACGGGCGGTGGTGAGCGAAGAGCAATCGCTATTTATACAAAAGCAACAGTTGGCACTTGTGACCTACTAGCTACGTCAACTATCTTGCTGTGCTAAGTCTGCTTTGGTTTTTCTGATGCAGTGACTTTATGCGCCGCTTTTAACGAACGACTACCAATTCATGGATTTCTTTAAGAACCACAAAAACTTGTAGGCTGGATCATGAGTAGATTGTATCACAAAAGTTACCAGTGGTGTGAGGTAGCTAATGTATTCAAGTATATGAAATTGCGTTTGATTCCTCAAGCTTGGTGGCGAATGTACAGATTACAACGTCATAAAGGACGAGTCCTCAAACGTCTTTCCCCATTGTTTTTTTTGGTATCATTTGTGACGGTACTACTATTAAACAGCCTTACCCCTGCCATCGCCCAAGAAGCAGCTCCCTCTGAAAGCATCCCGCAGCCACCCCGTCAGGAAATTCGTGGGGTTTGGATGACTAATAACGATTTTGACACCCTCAAGAATCGTGCCAAGGTACAGGATGCAATGAATCAACTCAGACGGCTGAACTTCAACACGATTTATCCTGTGGTGTGGAATTCTGGATATGTGATGTATCCCAGCGCGATCGCAAAAGGTGCAGGTATTCAGCCCTTTGTCTTACGAGGCTCAGATGGACATGATATTCTTGCAGATCTGATTGCCCAAGCACATCGCCAAAACTTGCTCGCAATTCCTTGGTTTGAGTTTGGCTTCATGGCTCCCCCAACGTCAGAACTGGCGTTGAATCATCCGGATTGGCTCACACAAAAACGGGATGGTAGCGAAACTTCGATTAGTGCAGCTGGTGAAGTTGCGTGGCTTAATCCCTTCCATCCAAAAGTGCAGCAGTTTATTACCGATCTCGTGCTGGAAATTGTCACTCAATATGATGTTGATGGCATTCAGTTTGACGATCATATGAGTTTGCCGTACGAATTTGGCTACGATAAATACACTGTTGCATTGTATAGTCAGGAAACTAAAAACAATCCCCCAGCTAATGCACAAGATGCGGCATGGATGCGCTGGCGAGCAGATAAAATCACGGCGTTCATGGTACAACTCAATCAAGCTGTCAAAGCAAGAAAACCCAATGTGATTTTCTCTGTTTCCCCCAATTATTACGACTTTGCTTACAAGTTTCAACTACAAGATTGGCTCAGTTGGGTGCAGCAAAATATAGTCGATGAGCTGATTGTGCAAGTTTATCGTCCCAACCTTGCGAGTTTTACCACAACAATTTCTCGTCCAGAAATTCAACAAGTGCAGCAAATAATTCCAACTGGAATTGGTATTATGGCAGGATCCCAAAAAGGCTCAGTATCAATGCAGCAAATTTCATCCCAGGTACGGGCTGCTCAAGAACGTGGCTTGGGTGTGGCTTTCTTCTACTACCAAAGCCTCTGGAACTCTGCTCCAGAACCTGCCAAACATCGACAGGCTACATTTCAAACTCTTTTTTTGACTCCCGCACTCCGCGCTAGAGCCAGAATAGAATTACCTTTGAACACAACAAGTGCACAAGAACCGTAGCAATCCTAAATCATAAGCCGTTGCAGGCACGCTGCGCGCTCCGTGAACAACAAGATTCCCGACTCCTTTAAAAGTTGTTGGGAATCTCAACAGGCGCGATTTATGCGCAAAGCGCAGGGACTTTAACACAACTCAAATAGGACAGCTATTTTTCAAAAAAGGTGTAAAATTTAGAGATTAGCAACAGGTTAAAAAGCAATTTTGACTAGTAAAAGAAAATGTGTTAGGCGTTGACTTACAGTTACGCTTTTTACTCAAAACGATCATGAATACTCAACCTTTATTTTCTATCATTGTTCCTGTATATCAAACAGAACGCTTTCTGGAGCAATGCTTAAGATCTCTAAAAAATCAGTCTTTGAGAGATTTTGAGTGTATTGTAGTGAACGATGGCAGCAAAGGAACGAGAATAGAAGATTGGTACAGAGATCAGGATATTGATTGGAAATCGAAACTGAGTATAGTCAATATAGAAAATCAGTTTCAATGTAGGTATATCTTTAATCAGATTGTAGGTGATGACCTAAGATTTAAATATGTTGAACAATCTAACAAAGGTGTATCTGTAGCCCGCAACACTGCTATAAAATTAGCAACAGGTAAACATATTGTTTTTGTCGATTCAGATGACTGGATTTTACCCAATCATTTGGACAATATTGTTAATGTAATTGAAAAGCAAAAAAACCAGCCTAACTTCACTTTTAGTTTGATTACTAGAGCCTACAACACGGGACGCACAATTAAACGTCCGATTCCACGTAGTTTGAATTTAGCAAACCTAACTTATTCCCATTTCGCATGGTCTTGGAACAGCGTTTATAGCCTGGACTTTTTACAGAAGTACGGGTTGGTTTTTGACGAAAAGTTAGGTTATGGTGCTCAGAACTTTTCTGGGGCAGTATCGGTTAAAAAGGAGGATGTTCTTTTTAGCTATGATCATTTTTACGCTCTACATAGAGAGTATAACCTAAAACATGTAAGGTTTGTGGATTACTTACAGACATATATGTACAGGGATGTTGCTAAAGCTGAGAAAAAAGCTTTAGATGATATGCTAAATGGTGAGCAAGCCTTTCTAAGGTATCTGCACAATAAGTACGAAAATGAAGATATTCCTCGCTCAGCAAAAATTGCTCTAGCCTCTCAGTATCCTGGCTAACCAGAATACTGGGCAATGCAAGTTGTAGAAGACCTCAGCATAAGAAAATGTCTCAAAAGTTTTAAATAACTGATTTTAATAACGCAAGTTGCTTTAACATCAAACGAATTATTGCGACAAAAATAAAAGCCTCTGAAGTTTGCTGTAAAATTCCTGCTGCGCTGTCTCACCCTGGGCGGGTTTCCCGACTTGAGGCATGTGGCATGGGAAATAGAGGATTTTCCTTGTGGTACGAGGTCTTATATCAAGTTCGCTTAATCACTTATAAATCCCGAAATTACCCCACCCGCGCTTCGCGCACCCTCCCCTTAGCAAGGGGAGGGTTGGGGAGGGGTAACACGAGGACTCCAATGATAACTAATCATCCGAACTTGATATTACACCCCTGCCCCAGAGGAAAACTGGGTAAGACCCCCACCAAATCTACAATTTGGTGGTTCTTAATTGGTGTTGGATCCTGTGCCCGCACCAATGACTCCCCCTACACCCTTATACCCTTATCCCCCTACACCCCTAGTTTTTGACTTTTTGCCTTCCCGACTTTTGCAAAAGGTTTAATGAAATTTCTTTGTTGCGAAAGTGCCTAAAAACAAGGGTTAAAGATTATTATTAGCCAAAATTGAGAAAACAAATCTATAGAGATACTTCGTCAATCAATTGACATAAGGTCACACTACGCGATACATCATGATCCAAGGGTTACATGAGTTTCTCAAAATGCAAAGTTTTCTAAATTTTCGGTTGCATCACTACGAGGAGGGATAGACATGGATGCTAGTTTGATCGTATCCAACATTTTGAATCCGCCAGTTCTGTTTTTCTTTTTAGGGATGACTGCTGTTTTTGTCAAGTCGGATCTGGAAATTCCTCCCCCCGTGCCCAAACTTTTTTCGCTTTATCTGCTGTTTGCGATTGGGTTTAAGGGGGGAGTAGAACTGATGAAAAGTGGAATCACGACCGAAGTGCTTCTGACACTGCTCGCAGCAGTGTTGATGGCTTGTGCTGTCCCGATTTACACTTTCTTTATTTTAAAGGTGAAGCTGGATGTTTACGATGCAGCAGCGATCGCCGCAACCTACGGTTCTATCAGTGCTGTCACCTTCATCACCGCGAGTGCTTTTCTAACTGAACTTGGCATTGCTTATGATGGCTACATGGTGGCAGCTCTTGCTCTGATGGAATCTCCAGCGATCATTGTTGGTCTTATCTTAGTAAATTTATTTACCGTTGAGAAAGGCAAGGCGCGAGAGTTTTCTTGGCCAGAAGTTTTACGAGATGCGTTTCTGAACAGTTCAGTGTTTCTACTAGTCGGTAGTGTTCTGATTGGATTCTTGACAGGAGAACGTGGTGGGAAAGTGTTGGAACCCTTTACTCAAGGATTGTTCTATGGAGTTCTGACCTTCTTTTTACTGGATATGGGATTGGTGGCTGCTAGAAGAATTAAAGATTTGCAAAAAACAGGATTTTTCCTGATCTCATTTGCAATCCTGATTCCAATACTGAATGCAGCTATTGGGTTAGCGATCGCCAAATTCCTTGGTATGTCTCAAGGAGATGCACTGTTGTTCTCCGTACTATGTGCCAGCGCCTCTTACATCGCTGTTCCAGCAGCCATGCGGTTGACTGTTCCGGAAGCGAATCCCAGCTTGTACGTTTCTACGGCTCTGGCAGTAACATTCCCCTTCAATATTATTGTGGGAATTCCGGTGTATTTGTACGTAATTAACCTGTTTTGGAGCTAATAATATGCACCTAGTTAAAAGGATAGAAATTATTGCTAACTCCTTTGAGCTTGGCAAAATTTTAGATCGTTTAGATAAGGCAGGTGTAAACGGTCATATTGTAATCCGAAATGTTGCTGGCAAAGGATTACGAGGAAGAGCGGAAGATTTAGACATGACGATGCTCGATAATGTTTACATCCTCGCGTTCTGTGCGCCTGAGGAAATAAAGCCTGTTGTAGAAAACATCAAACCTCTGCTGAATAAGTTTGGAGGCACCTGTTATATCTCCGATGTCATGGAGATTAGCTCTGTAAAATGTGTTGCGTCAATGTGAGGCAATCATGAACCCAATCAAGTGTTTCATCACTTAAAAATAGCCGGCATTACAACCCATCCTTAAAGAATAGAGATACGATAAGCTACTGTTTGAAAAAAAAATTTACTAACCATTAGAAAATGGAGAGATTTTTATCAACTGTTCAACCGATACACCAATACGATTCAGTTAAGAGTTGATCCTCCCTAGCCCTCCTTAAAAAGGAGGGAACTGAGCAAGCTTTTTTAGCTACGGTGTACACACATCTCGTTTCAAACCTCACCCTCGCTTGAATCGGCGCTAAAATCTTTCCCTCTCCTTGCTAAGGAGAGGGATGCCCGACAGGGCAGGGTGAGGTTCCGAACGCGAGTGCGTCTCGTAGAAGCCTAGTACAGCACGGCGTAAATAAACCAAGTATTAGACAGCTAACACTTTACCCTT
>NZ_CAWPKW010000270.1:0-2733 GCF_963888615.1 Brasilonema octagenarum UFV-OR1
GCGCTGCAGGAGGGTTTCCCTCCGTAGGCGACTGGCGAACCCGAAGGGCGTTGGGCACTGTTTAGCGTTCGCTCAAACCCTTATTTTGACGTTGTGGACAGTGCCCACCTTGAATCATTTAGGATTGCTATATGATCTTTTTATAAATTATGGTATCCACTCTATTTTTATGACAAACTTAAAAAAATGGAAGCTTTTGCACTCCAAAATGGTTTTGGATAATTACTGGTGCAAAGTCAGGCAAGATGAAATAGAATTGCCTAATGGTCAAATTATAGATGATTATTTCGTCAATGTCAGACCAGAAATTACTCTAATTTTACCTATCACTAGTACCAAAGAAATTGTTTTTGTGCGGCAATATAGGCACGCAGTCGGTGAATTTTTGTTAGAACTTCCCGCTGGTTTATTCAACCCAGCACAAGAAAGTGCTGAAGCTGCAGCAATCAGAGAAATGGAAGAAGAAACTGGCTACATAGCACAAAAAGTCACAAAAATAGCAACACTATATGATAACCCTAGTAAAGATACAAATAATATACATTTATTTTTAGCAGAAAATGTGATCAAGTCCGGAGAACAAAAGTTAGATATTACAGAAGAAATAGAAGTTGTTCTGATTCCAGTAGAATCAGTTAGAGAGAAAATCATTCAAGGTGAAATTTCTGTTTCTGGAACTGTTGCGGCGATTTCCTTGGGGCTAAATTTTCTAGATTGATTTTGAGGGTTATTTTCATCTATTAAACACCAGCTAATCGCCAGCGAACAATCTAAAAGAAGCTGATATATTCCAAAATCAGATGCTCGTTTGTGTCAAGAAAGCATTACGAACAGTCCGATTAATAAAACTGAGGTAATCGTCAATTTCTTCGTAAAGATCGAGTTCGTGTTCTTCATCCGAAGTCAGTGGAGAACTTTGTTGTTTTGTCAAGAGTTCTTCAATGCGATTTTGTACAGTACTAGAAGCTCGAAAGATAGGAATTCCCTCAACTAGTTCGATGCGAACTGCACCTTCAATGGGGAGACTGTTAGGCAAATTTTGTAATTTTGGTGGGAGTAGTATCATTGTAATTTTCCTGTATGTAAGAGATCGGAATTGGTGTATTCTTCTCCAAACTCAACCCAATCCCAAATGCAATTTCAATTACGCCTAGCCTGTCTTTTAGGCATTAATGCAAAGCACCTGCTTCTCTGGGGCATCGCCTGAATATATTGACAAGTAAACTAATTAATGCATAAGACAATCGCTAAGGCTTTGCTGATATTCTGCATCTGTTCATCTGACAAAATACCCAGTTGACGAACTAATCTTTGCTGCGAGATACAACGTACTTGAAATGTATCCGCAGCAGAAGGCTTACTTAAACCATTTTCAGCATTAGGTTCTAATCGAACCATCCACAAGACTCCAGTAAAAGCATCATTCCATCCAGTAATTGGTACAACAACTTTCAGCCGTAATGTGCCAATTTCATCATTGTTAACAATAATTGCGGGGCGGGTTTTGCCAATTTCGTCTCCAACAGTGGGATCAGAATTAAAAAGCCAAATTTGACCTCTACGCATAATCTTCATATTCATAGAAGTCTTCTGTATCCCGATCAGCGAAAATCACTAACTCACTTCCTTGTTCGTAAAAAGAACGCATGACAACAGCCGCTTCAGCTAAACTCAGTTCTTTTTGAAGAGGAACTTTCGATTTTGTAGTGATTTCTTGACGAATTAACTTTGATGCGATTTCAATGACTTCCAAACGTTCTTCCGTCGTCATCTTTCTCAGTGCTTCTAAGACTTCTGCTTTGGTCATAACTAATATTTTTCTTAGATGCTAGCACGCTCGTCATGGCGCGTTAAGTGAACCACAGCGAATGCGATGCCCCATAGGGGTACGTGCGCTTTGGGTTCAGTACACATCATCATGAGAACCCAAAGTTAACAACAAAATTTCTTCTTCTCCTGAATCTGAGTTATTAACAAACTGAAATAAAATACGATTGCTATAGTCAATAGAACACGACCATATACCATCTAAATCACCTTTAAGTTTGTGACTGTGTAAACTGGGAGAAAAAGGATCTTCAGATAGTTTTTGTAGTGTTTCCTCTACTTGAGAACGTAATTGTGGATTTTGACGTACTAAACGTTTAAACGCACGAACAAATGCAGAACTCCAAACTAAAATTTTCAATCTTCTAACTCCCCCATCAAATCTTCAACAGAACCTCGCCGCACGTTTCCCTGTTCATAATCATGTTGTGCTTGTGCAACTTCCTTTAACAACTCATTTCGTCTCTGTTGATTGAGGCGCTTGGTAATAATATCTATCAGCAAAATTTGAGCATCTATATCTAATGCTTCTACTGCTTCAATGACTTTTTGCAATGTAGATGTTTTTTCTATCATACTCGTAATGAATTGGGGAATAAGTCTAATTTAACAGAGTCACTCACTGCACAAGGAGCGATTGCCTACGGCAGAGCTACGCTTAACGCCAAAAATGATTGCTCCACGCGATCGCCCTTCGGGGGCTACCTTTGCAAGCGATCGCCTTTGGTAATATCATGTCCAGCTAGTTAGTTACGATATGTCATTGCGAGTGGAACGAAGACAAGCGTTGCAATCCCAAACCCCTGCGATCGCCAAAAATGATTCCTGTGCTCCCTGCTCCCTGCTCCCTGCTCCCTGCTCCCTGCTCCCTTCTCCCTGCTCCCTGCTCCCTTCCCCCTTCCCCCT
>NZ_CAWPKW010000271.1:0-44291 GCF_963888615.1 Brasilonema octagenarum UFV-OR1
TCAACCGCCTCAAAATGCTAAGGTTGTCCGTTTTTGTCTAGGAAAAATGTAGCGGAACAGAATTGTTTATAAATGATTTAGGATTGCTATATAATTCTACAAAAATGTTGATATATAAGCTTAAAATATGCTATAATTGCCTACCGTCTGAAATTATTTTGTTGCAAAACTAGGCTAAATTTATATAAGTAATACCAATACCTGTTATTGCCTACAATCAGCCTAGAAGTAGCTTTTTTGTTGTTTATTAATGAGGTGAACATGGCCAAGCGCCGCAATCCCAAGAAAGAAAAGGCGCTACGGAACCAGGCGTATGCCCGAAAGTTTCGTAAACGGACTACAACGGGACGTTTCCAAAGAAGGTTCCAACAAAGACCGCCGAAGAATGAAGAGGATGAGGGCGCAGCATCAATAGCTGCTGCTGAGTAAGTTCTCTGTGAGAATTTATTTTGCCTGATCGCTTTTTAAGGTGTGAGGGCGTACATAATGTACGCCTTTGTAGGTTATTTAGCAGTCATTTGGGCGCGGGCGCTAAGGAGTGCGCCTTTGACTTGTGCAAACCCTGTGCCACCGTAGCTATTACGAGCTGCAACCACTTGCTGGGGTAAAATTGCCTGGTAAATGTCTTCTGCAAACGCTGGATGAAGTTGTTGCCACTCCTCCAAGGTCAAATCTTTGAGGAGTTTTCCGGCAGCAATACTAGTTTTTACGACTTTTCCCACAAGATTGTATGCTTCTCGGAAAGGAACACCCCGTGCGGCAAGATAGTCTCCTACATCGGTAGCATTAGAAAAGTCTTCTGCAACTGCTTCTGCCAAGCGCTGAGTACGGAATTCTAACCCTTCTTGGAGTAAAATTGTCATTGCTTCTAAACAAGCTTTGACTGTGACGACACTGTCAAATAAACCTTCTTTGTCTTCTTGTAGGTCTTTGTTGTAAGCCAAGGGTAGCCCCTTCATCATCACCAACATTGCCTGCAGATGACCAAATACACGTCCAGTTTTCCCGCGCACCAATTCCGGTACGTCGGGGTTCTTTTTTTGGGGCATAATGCTAGAACCTGTCGCGCAGCTATCTTTAAGAGTCACAAAGCTAAATTCCTCTGAAGCCCAAAGAATGACTTCTTCTGACAGACGACTCAGGTGAACCATAATCAGACTAGCAGCACAGAGAAATTCGATCGCAAAATCGCGATCGCTCACTCCATCAAGACTATTTGCATAAACTCCCTCAAAATCCAACAGTTTTGCTGTGTAGTGGCGATCTATAGGGAAAGTTGTTCCAGCCAAAGCACCGCACCCCAATGGTGAGATATTAACTCGGCGAGAAACATCTCCTAAACGTTCCCAGTCACGTTGCGCCATATGAAAGTATGCCAGCAAGTGGTGAGCTAAACTCAAAGGTTGGGCACGTTGTAGGTGAGTATAACCAGGAATCAGCGTTTCAACGTTTTTTTCGGCGATATCTAGTAAAACTTGTTGAAATTCTCGCAATTGCTCGCGGATTTGTTGAATTTGATCGCGGAGATAGAGTCTAGTATCAGTACCGACTTGGTCGTTGCGGGAGCGAGCAGTGTGTAACTTCTTACCCAAGTCGCCAACAATTTCCACAAGACGCCGTTCAACAGCAAAGTGTACGTCTTCCGCTTCGATACCTGGGTGAAATTTGTCTTGGCGATATTCCTGGCGAATTTGCTCTAAACCTGCAACGAGTTGCTCTCCTTCTTCTGGGGAAATGATACCAGTGTGAGCTAGCATTTTGGCATGAGCTTGAGAGCCAGTGAGGTCATATTCAATTAATTGAATGTCAAAATTAATACTTGCATTAAACAGAGCGATCGCAGGATGTAGTGCCGATTCAAACCGTTGACTCCAAGTTTGTTGTTTTGTCATGGGTATGGGAAAGTTATGAGCAATAAATTATGAACTATGAAACTTTTTAGCATTCATAATTGATAATGCATAATTTATATTTGGCAAAATTGGTAAACTAACTGATACATCAACCTTCAGCACAAAAGCGCTTCAAGTGAAGTCTCAATCATTTAGTGTCTAATTAACTACTCATGAGAAGGTTAAACGGTAAATGAGTTCATCGGAAAGTTTTCCTTTGACGAACTCCACGTTTTTATTGACGTTGTACAGTTCAAACCCAAGCTTCTCAACCACCTTACGGGAGGCATGGTTTTGCTCGTTCACACTAGCGTACAGGGCGGGAAAGTCGAAACGGCTTCGAGCAAGAGCAATCGCTCTTGAACAGTAGACAGGCGCGTATCCCCGGTTCTGGAAGTCTACGAAAGTCATGAAGCCGATTTCTGCGTATGCATCATCGAAAATACCTATCTCGACAACTCCAACGTACTGCTGTTGTGGAACTATCACAACCCACTTCAGCCAAATCATAGTGTCGTTATCTGGCGATTTTTCTAGTGCGGCGAACTTGAACTTTTGCTTGAGAGCCGAGAGAATCGGGATGTTATCTTCTAGGTATTCGTATAATCTCACGTCACTCAGGTGAGAGTACAGCAGTTCGGCGTAGTGTTCCGTTACCTTTTCTAAATGCAAAAGCACCGGCGCTTTGTCCATGTCGCGTTTCGTTTTTCTCCAATTATGTAAACACCAGTGCAAATTTCTCCACAAATTGCAAAGTGCAGAGAATTTTAATTCCTTAATTTATAAGCTGTACGCACAATTTGCCCCGCCAACACTGCTGCACCAAAACCATTATCAATATTCACCACACCAACACCAGCAGCACAAGAGTTGAGCATTGTCAAGAGTGGCGCTAAACCGCCAAAACTTGCACCGTAACCAATGCTAGTAGGAACAGCGACAACAGGACAATCTGCCAAACCCGCAACTACACTGGGTAAAGCGCCTTCCATCCCCGCTACGACAATCAAAACTGACGCTGATTCAATTACATGGCGGTTATTTAGTAAACGGTGAATTCCTGCAACTCCCACATCCCAAAGACGCTGCACATGGAAACCAGAAAGTTCTGCGGTGACAGCAGCTTCCTCAGCAACGGGTAAATCAGCAGTGCCAGCAGAAAGAATCCCAATTGTGCCAGGATACTGTGGTTCAATGGTGGGGGGAGTAATTGCACAAATTCGCGCCAAGTTGTAGTAGCGCAAATCTTGAACTTTTGTTTCTAGTACGGCGAAAACATCTGGTTCTATGCGCGTTGCCATCACCACTGAATTACGCTGGCGCATAGCTTCCATAATTTGAGCAATTTGATCAGGAGTTTTGCCCGGTCCCCAAATGACTTCTGGAAATCCTGTTCTTAAGGCGCGATGATGGTCAACTTTGGCAAAATCGCCTACAGGTTCATAAGCTAAGTGTTTCAGTTTTTCTAATGCTCCATCTGGAGTAACGTTACCATTGGCAACGGATTCTAAGAGCGATCGCACTTCTTCAGGTTGACTCACGGCAATTTTGGATGTTAACTTATGGATTTTAGATTTTGGATTAGGGATTGGGAATTGGGGAATCGTTTCTTCCCCATTTTCCATTACCCACTTTCCTATCTAAACTCTATTTTGTTACTTTCAGTTGAATCTGACATCTTGCACCATTCTCAACAAAACCTAAAAAACCGGGCTTGTGAACGGCAAATTAAGGTTTACAAGTGTCGTCATTCTCAAGAAACCCGGTTTTTGACCCTGGTGCAAGATCTGAGCCGACCACGGGCGGTGCGCCACCCGCTATGAATGAAAGAAACACCTCTTTCCCTTCTTCCCTGTTCCCTGTTCCCTGTGTTTCTTGAGAGTTGAATTCAAAAAGTAAACGATTTGCTTACTAGAGTCGAATCACTAACTCCAGATGCAAATCCTGTGGGCATCATATACTTCGGTCTTGCTGGGAAAGATTTGCCAGGTATTTCTGGAAGCCCATCTGATTGATCCACCGCTTTTAGCTTTAAGGGTTGGGATGGCTTTACTGCCAAAGTTAGCTCTATACCTTCTTTAGGAAGGGCAAAATAATTGAAACCCCACTCCTTTGCAGAGGCAGTGCGATCACTTGTATAGTTGTCGATTTTCTTCCCATTCAGTGCTGCCCCGAGAACTTCTGTATTTGAGTCTAAGTATATACGTATAATACGTGCTTGGCGAGGCGAGGTAATACGCATACGTACAGTTCTGGTGCCATCACGCACGTCGTTACTGAGTGGCTCGATTAGGGGTGTAGTCAGTTGTACTACAGGAGCCTGACTTTTGAGAAATTTCCTTGAGACTGTAGGAAAATATTCAGCTAATTTAGTTTGTTCTGTATCCTTAGAAAGGAACTGGGATGTCCACTCGTCTGGTTGTTTATCAGCACTCGCCCAGATTGCTTTCCTTGTGTCGGCATTCAAACCATAAAAGATACTGTTTGGTTTGGGATGGCTAGCGTCAAAACCTGCTGTTAAGCTACCGAGGACAATAAAACTTAAACTTACCAGTATTGAAGCGGTGGGCAACAACCATTTGTTTGGAATTGCCATCAGGCAAAGGTGGGGAATTAGCAATCCAAGTAGTAGCACGACCAGAACCATTACCACAAAAGACAATTCTAGGGTAAGTGCGACGAATACCAAGTAAATTGTGGGAGCAAGCAGGATGATGCCTGGAATGGCGCAAGCAGTTAGGACTACCAAGCGTTTGACCTTGGCACAATCCCGATTGTCAGCAAATATAAACCCCAATCCTACAAGACTAAACAGTAGCGGCCATGTAAATAGATAACTAGCACCGGGCAAATACACGCTAGTCAGCACCATAAATATCAGCCACCAAAGCAATGCGCCAAGTGTTAAGTTTTGTATACTTATCTTTTTGCGGAACCAAACATAAAGACCTGAGGTAATGGCAATGGTGAGGGCTACAAAGCTTAACATGTAAAATTGGCTGTTATAAGTATCGCCCTGAGGAAATGCTTTATACCCACTGTGCAAGCTCCCTATCATCCACCAGGTAAGTGTCACAATCAGCGAAGCACTGACAATACTTAACACAAAAGCAAGAAAGCCTAAACTAATACCAGAGAACGTCAACTGCTTTCTTCTAAAACCGAGTACCACCACCCCAACAAATAATAAAACTACAAAAACTGTCAAAGGAGCAACCCACAGACTGGGGTAGTGAATAAGAGCTAAGCCTAAGATGTCAAAATAGACACAATCGCTTTTTTTTGTATCTTTTAAATCTAAGTTGCCAAAATGACGTGTCAAAGCCAAGGCATAGTCGCCGTGGTGCTGGAGGCTGCGCTGATCAATATTTTCCAGATTGTCAGAAAAAGTGTGATAATGAATGACACCATTCAAATAAGCAAAATTAAATCCAGGAAATCCCGCCTGTTTGAACATCGTTAAATCGGTATCATTTGGCAAAAGCTTATAAATGCTATAAGTGAGTGAATTGGCAACTGGATGGGTGGCGGCTTTAGCAAACTCCTGAATCAGCCATCCATTATCACTGCTAGTTTCAAACATTACTGAAGCACCGTTATTTCCACGGGCTTCAAAATTGAGCACAAGTCCAACATCTTTAGCCCAAGGATGTTCATCTACAAAAGCTTTTGCTCCTAAAAGCCCTGGTTCTTCACCATCACTGATGAGAAAAATAACATCATTTCTTAAGGGTGAACCTGCTCTTAAAGCTCTAATAGTTTCTAGCATTGCCACGACAGCAGCACCATCATCACTGGCACCAGAACCGTTTGGCACTGAGTCGTAGTGAGCGGCAACTAAAATAGCCTTAGTGTTATTTGTTCCTTGTAGTCTGGCAATAATATTATGTACAGTTCCGGCTACAAATGGAGTACCCCATCTAGGGTTGACAACCGTTGTTTTCTGAACTGTTGGGCTAAGTCCCTGAGCGGTCAATTCTTGTAAGATGTAATCGCGTACTTTTGTGTGTTCAGGTGAACCAATTGGGTGAGGTTTTTGGGCGATCGCCTCAAGGTGTTTCATCGCACGACCAGAAGAAAACTCCGCTAGAGGTGCGTTTATGGGTGCTGCGGCGGGAGGATTTAGCTGGTAAACCCCAATGAATGCAAAAAAGAGAATTAACAAAAAGGTAACGATTTTCATCTTTTTCATGCTCAGTTACCCTGGTTTTGATATGGTCTTATACCCAAAAGTAGGGTGGCCTCATTTTGTTAGTTTTGATTAACACCCTACCGATTTTTCATACAGCGATGCTCGCCACTTTTTCGGCAATTTTGGTTTTGAACTTGTGCCTTTGGTTGCAACTGGTCATGCAGGCGTTGCATTCAGTCGTAACAGAATAGCGGAAAGTTCCTCTGCGTTGATAGCCTTAAGCAGGGCAGAGTGGAACGATGCTAAATGTTTTGCAATGCATCCGGCAGTTCATCCTCCACCAGCCTTAGACGAGGATACAAATAACCCCCAACTGTTGCCACCACAGTGAGTACTCCCATCACAACAAACAATAGGGCAATGCCGTATCCTTTTCCTACGCCAATAATCTTTCCAATACTTCCAGCTAGAGGTCCGCCAACAGCAAGCAGTGGCTCGAATACTCGGTCTGCCAACGGTCCTGCAATGACATACGCAAGTGGCAAAGATGCCGAGGCAATCATTCGCCGCACGGCAAAAACTCGTCCCTGTACATCAGGCGGTACCTTGCTCTGCCAGATAGCCTGACTCGAGCCGTTGATCAGGGGTATGCCAAAGAAGTAAAAAAATGCAGTAAAAAAGAAGACAGGGACAGAGGGTCGGAGTCCAGAAAAGAAAATGCATAACCCACCTAAGAATGTGAAGGTTAGGACATTGTAGATGCGGCGCTTGCCACCGCCCCAAACGGTCATTACCAAACTACCGAGCAGCATTCCACTGCCACCAACGGATAGCACTGTGCCAAGCAGGGCGACGGGACCGAATGCCAGCACTAGGGGCGTAACCAACACGCTGACAACTCCCATGACGAAATTGCTACCAGCAAAGAAGATCAATAACCCCAGTAATCCGGGTCGTGCGGTGATATAAGACCAACCATAAGCAGATTCATGCAAAAGCGTTCCCTGCCCTTTTTTACCTTCGGTGGTAGTTTCAGGTCGGGGAAATCGAACGAGCAGCAGTGTAACGAGAGAGAAAGCAAAGGTGGCGACATCAATCAGCATTACACCTTGGATGTGGAGCGTCACAACTAAAAGACCCGCCACCGTTGGTGATAGAATCTGCGCTGTTGCATCTGCGACTTGCACCATACCGCTAGCGCGACCAAGGTGTTGCTTGGGAACGAGCAAGGTCGTTGCGACAGTATAGGCTGGTAACTGAAAGGCGTTAAAGGTAGAAATGGCACTAATTCCTAAGAAGATCTGCCAAACATTCAACTGATTAGCAAAAAGTAGCAGTGCCATGAGCAATGTGCTGAAGCCTGCCCCAGCATCATTAAGTATCATCGTCCAGCGACGATCCCAGCGATCCACAAGCGCACCTGCTAGTGGTGATATCAGGATACCTGGTAGGGTAGTGAACAAGGAAATGAGCGCAAACTGCGTCGCCGAGCCAGTGCGCTGGTACACCCAGATGCCCAATGCGAAACTGGTCAGACCAGAGCCAAACAGTGATACAAGTTGCCCCAACCAGATGAGTGCAAAAACCAGCATCCTGCGATCTAAAGTGCTTTGTGCCATTGAAAATCCTTCATCAACTGGGAAAACACTGCCTTATCGGCTTTGTTTCTGTCTGCCAAACGCAAGTACAAAGGAACATTCCTATCCCCCGTACGAACGATATCCATGACAAATTGCCTGAGGTCTAGTCGATGATCTCTGAAATAGCCGGAGATGATGTGAATTGATCTGGATTCAGCTTCATCCTTTTGCTGATCAGCCACTCAACTACTATAAGGCTTCATCACGAATAAACTTTGTAGCTAGCTTGGTAAGATTTGATTCAGCGCTAAACAAGGAAATGTGGTCACCATGTAACTCTATATGTAGAGTCGCATTTGAGAGCTTGTCAGCTACAAACAAAGAGCCTTCTGGATGAGCCGTAGTGTCATCTTTGCTTGTCACTACCAACGTAGGCTGCAATACCTTATTTAAAAAAGGTATTATGTCGGCATTCATTATGCTCCCGTTCAGTTTACCATAACGGAAAAACAGCTCTCCAGTTACATACGGGTAGAGTATTAGATGAGCCAAATGCATAGGTATATTTTCTAGGATGGCTGGCTGAGCAAACAATTTCTGTAATGATGCAGCCTGAGTTCGATTACTTCCAGCCATAGACATCAGTATTTGTAAATCTTTCTGGTGTCGAGTTTTTTGGCAATTATCACCGAGTTCAAAATCACCATGCCACAGACTAAGCGATGATACTCGCTCTGGTTGTAATGATGCTGCTGTTAGTGCGATCGCCGCTCCACCACACAAACCCATTACATGACTGCAATCAATGCCAAAGTAATCCATTACAGCAAACAAATCTTTTGCTTGAGAAAAAACATCATAGCCCAGAGCGTCGAAATTTTCAGTTTTTCCAAATAGACCACGGCTTTCCCATGTAATCACATAATGCTCCTGTGACAAATAGTGCACCCAGTACTCACATAATTCAACAGGCATGCCACAGGGTGGCACAATGATAACCACTTTTCCATTAGCCACTCCTCCTGCATATGCTCTCAACAAAGCACCATCGAAGGAAATAACCTCTGAGCGCTTGAAATAGGATTCAAGGCTATGATTGACAACTTCATCAACAATTTCATCCACATTTGATAGTAACTCCATTGGCGCTTGAAAATTAGACCAATAGTCTGGAGTAAGAGCCAACCGATTGCTAACCACATGCTCGAATGTAGTCATATTATGTAAAATCTTGGGACAAAATTCTAGTTGGCGCATATCGAGCCGTGTAGTAATTTTGTTTAACAAGTCTTTGATTCCGAAACTGTTAGTTGAACAGCTAAATCCACCTAACTCTGAGGTAAACTTTCCGTTCAATACAGTTGAAACACGCACAGAGTCTTCAAGTGCATTTACTAATGTACTTACAGAAAGTAAAGCCTTTGTAAGGTCTGCGACTGCTTGTTTGGTTTCTTGATTCATAACTTCCCGCCTGTCTACATATTCAGTTTTTTTGTCTACAGGATAATCAGATCCATTCACAGTCAGTTGTAAGCTCATTCGTCACCTCGCCAGTATTGATCGTAGATTTTGGTTCAAACATAAGGACTTGAACTTCTTCATCAGCAATCGGAAGGTGCTGAACACCTCTAGGAATGACAGCAAAATCTCCTTCTCGCAACGTAAGCTCCCGATCTGACAACTTAATTTTTAATACCCCTTTGACAACAAGAAATAATTCATCCTCATTATCATGTTGATGCCAGACAAACTCACCCTTAAACTTTGCCAGCTTGACATACTGACCGTTTAGTTCACCGACAATTTTTGGAGACCAATATTTATCGATCAAGCTAAACTTTTCTGCTAATTCCACTTTTTCACTAGCAATTTGGTTCATGTATTCCACCTCAGTCACAAAGATTAACTAGAGCAACTTAATTATTTGTAGTATGGTTTCATGGCAAGCGTTACCCACCGAAACCATACCATTGTTGGGTGAGAGTCTCTCAAACGCCAGTCCCCTAGGGAGGGAAACCCTCCTATGGCACAAAGTGCGACGCTGCGCGAACAGGGCTGGCTCCCCAACCTAGATTATAATTTCGTTGAATTTAGTTGTTCTACTTATCTTTCTTCATGCAGGCCACAGTTAAAGGGTTTGCCTCTCATTGTGTGGGTTGCAATACGATTGTGAGTGAACTCATTCTTACCTGAAACTAATACTGCACCGTATTTCTCCAGATCAATACTTCCACCATATTCCGTCACTATTTCAGTATCAGGATAAATTCTTACAGAGGTTGGAACGTAGCGAGCAACATAACCCAATCGCATATCTTTTGTTTTTCCACTATGAGGATGCGAAGCATGCATCAGTGTTGACCAGAAAATAATGAATTGTCCAGGGCGCATTACCATTGACACGCTTTTTGATTCGTCGGGTGTCCAGTCTGGATCGATTTGTAACTCGCGGTAATCATAACCAAAGAAGCCGCGTTTAATCTCCTGGTTTTCATTTATGTTGTTGATCTGCTCTGGATCATAGTGCATTCGTTTAGTTTCGTCATAGTACATCGTCCGATGAGTGGCAGGGATGAACTGAAGGCAGCCGTTATCTATAGTGGCTTCCGTAAAAGCTGACCACACAGTTATTGTGCCGCCAAAGTCCTCAGCTTCTGGCCATACAATTTGAGGTGAACCGGAAGCATTAGCAAAAGTGTCTGCCTGATGCCAAGCTGTGCCCTCGTCACCGGGATACTTAGGGAAAAACTCAGATCGCCAGCATAGAACATTAGGACCTAGGATACTGCTGACTCTATCAACGATTTCTGGACGACAGACATGATCTGCCAAAAAAGAAACATCGAGATGGCGATCATAGTTTGAAATATTAGTTACTCCTGAAACTGCTTTGTCGTCCTTATAGACAGCTTTGCTCCGATCAAGCATAATACGGCGTTCTTTCTGCCACAATGCTTTCATCTCTTCGGGTTCGTATAAAGTAAACGGACCTATATACCCTTGCTCATGAAACTTTATTAGCTCTTCTTGAGTAAGAGAAAATTTTTGAAGTTTGGTGTGAATGTTCTGCATTATCTTGTTTCCAATTAGGGTAAAAGTTTAATTCTTAGGGACAGGGAGATGGATCGTTTTGCGTCAACTTACTTTGACAAGCTGTTGATTACGTAATTCAGCATCAACACATCTAGCTAAATGGGAAATTGTGGCTCCTTCAACCATTGAACTTAGATCCAGAGATATTCCAAAGTGTTCATTTATTCTCCCAAAAAGGCGTATTAGAGCTAAGGAGGTTCCACCGAGATCAAAAAAGTCATCATTTGTACTTGTGCAATTAATTTCAAGGAGGTCTTCCCAAATTTCGGTCACCACTTGCTCAGTAGAAGTCTTGGAAGCATTTAATTCCGTGCTAGAAATAGACTTATCTACACATGGAATAGGTAGGGCACGTCGGTCAACTTTGCCATGTGCAGTGATTGGAAGTTCTCTCAGGATAGAGTAAGCTGAGGGTCTCATGTGGATAGGCAATTCTACTCCTGCGTATTGAGCCAAATTACTGCGAAGTTCTTCAGTCGTCTCTATAGTCATACTCAAATTAGGAGTTGGCACTATATAAGCTATTAGACGGACATCACCATCACCATAATCATGTGGTATCACAACACAAGAGGTAACCTGAGGATGGCTTCTCAGGCACATCTCAATTTCCCTGGGTTCTATCCGAAATCCGCGTACCTTGATTTGTTCATCGGCTCGACCAAGATAAATGAGTTCGCCATTATCCATACGAACAGCGCGATCGCCGGAATAGTACAATCTAGCTCCCTCTGTACTAAAGGAATGGTTTTGCAAAAAACGCTCGGCAGTAAGCTCAGGTCTATTATGATATCCACGGGCAAGACCTGGACCTGCGATATAAATATCTCCTGGGGTTCCATCCGGTACTGGCTGACCTGATGAATCTAACAAATGAATTTGCAAATCAGGAATTGGAGTACCAATCGGGCTGAGATCGGAGCTTGCTAAATCCTGTTTTGTAATCCTCCTGTAAGTTACGTGAACTGTAGTTTCGGTGATTCCGTACATATTTACTAATTGAGGACGTTGATCACCATAGCGAGCTATCCAGGGATCTAATAGCTTCAGTTCAAGAGCTTCTCCACCAAAAATCACGAGCCGTAGAGCGAAATCAGTGGATTCCTCACTAGCAATATCAGTTGCCACCAATTGACGAAATGCAGAGGGTGTTTGATTCAGAACCGTTATCCCCTTATGTGTCAACAAATTATGGAATTGTTTCGGCGAACGAGTAACCTCAAAGGGAACGATAACTAGGTGTCCTCCGTAGAGTAAAGCGCCCCAGATCTCCCATACTGAGAAATCAAATGCTACCGAATGAAACATTGTCCAGACATCTTTGTCATCAAAGTTAAACCATTGATGAGTTTGTTCAAATAAGCGAACAGCGTTGCGATGCTCAATCAACACACCTTTGGGAATTCCAGTTGACCCAGATGTATAGATCACATAAGCGAGACTCCTATCATTACTAATAACCTGCCCAGAAGTTACAGGCTGATTGTTAAGTGAGGATAGATTTTCGTCAATACAAACAACTTTTACATTGAAGCCTTCTAAACATCCTGCTACACTCGATACACTCACTACCACTGCAACAGCACTATCTTCAAGTAATAAGCGAATACGATTGCTTGGGTAATTAGGGTCTATAGGAACATATGCTCCGCCAGCTTTTAGGATAGCAAGTATTCCCACGATCATTTCTATGCTTCGGTCAGTGCATAAACCAACTAGTACATCGGCACCAACCCCTAAAGATTGTAATTGGTGAGCGAGTTGATTGGCACGACAATTCAATTCCTCATAAGAAATTTGCTCATCTTTATAGGAAACAGCAATTTTATTAGGTGCTTGACGTGCTCTTGCTTCAAAAATTTCATGCAAGCATTTATTTGAAAACACAGCTGATTCAGACATTGTTTTAGACATTTTGATTTTTTCCACTTTAAGTTTCCTCCATCTGAATTAAAAGTAACGGTTCTTCTTCTGCACCGTTTATAAAAACCTCTCCAAAGCTAAACTTTAAAAGTTAGGTTTTCATAAACCCTCCTTATCTCCTAGACTTAGAGTCACGTCTGAGATGGTTTCTATCTTGTCTACAGACCTCAACTACATCTCCTTGTATTCTCATTCCAGAATAAATTACCATCAGCGAAACTGAATTGATTTACAGTTAGTTAACCATTGATTGTAATAAGGCAGAAAGTTTTTCTGCTACAACTTTTGCATTATCTAGGTTAAGTATATTTTGATGGTTAGCAGATATTTCATAATGCTCAACTCTTTCAACAAGAGCATCCCACTCAGAAGCTAAACTAGGGTTGCTTTCCCTCGCTCGAATCAGAACCATTGAACCTGGATAATATTGTGGAACGTAAGCTTTCATCGCCTCGTCATTTAGCTTGTAAACATTTAATAAATGTTGTGCAATATTTACATCAAAATCCAAGGAGACCAAATTTTGTTGTCTAGCTTGTTGCGTTACAAAAATTAATTGCTCATCAAGTTCCATTCGTCGCAAATCTTCTATTGACAAAGGTAGATTATCTGCAAAATGCTCTACTAATATAGAAGCATCGTCTATTGGTTCGTGGGTAATAGTATGAGGAGGATAAGCATCAATAACAACTAACAACCCTATTGATTGTTTTTGAGAGTAGCATTGTTTAGCCATCTCAAAAGCTATTACACCCCCAAGAGACCAGCCACAAAGTAAGTAAGGTCCTTTTGGTTGGATTGTTTGTATCTGTTCAAGATAGTGAGCAGCCATTTGTTCAATTTGAGTATGTGGCTGGCATTCAGGATTTAAGGCAATTGACTGAAGTCCGTATAGAGGTTGGTTAATACCTAAACAACTTGCTAACTCACGGTAACAAAGAATGTTACCTCCACCTGGATGGATACAGAATAACGGAGGTCGAGATCCTTGAGGTTGTATAGGAACAAGTGCAGAGAACGGGAGAGTCTGTGATGCGGCACGTATAAGCTTTGCCAAGTGTTCAATGGTGGGAGCTTGGAATAGCGTCTCAAGGGGTAAAAGTGTATTAAATTTCTGTTGAATCTGAGATATTAATAGCACAGTGAGCAGTGAATAGCCACCGAGTTCAAAAAAGTTATCTCGCACTCCAACTGGGTTTTTATTCAAAAGCTCTGACCAGATTTGAGCTAGTAAGAGTTCGATAGTATCTCGGGGTGGTACATAAGGAACATCATCGGCAGTTATTTTTGTTGTTGCCAAAGTTCTATTATCAACTTTACGCTCAGGAAGATTCTGTAAGGGTATTTGATCTATTTGCTGCTGGGGGTTAATTACAACTGTTTCCAATATTGTCTGAAAATTTTCTATCATCTGGACAATCGTGGACTGGTCAAAAAGGTCTGTACTGTACTCAAACCAACCTTTAAGTCCTTGTGCAGTATCTTCCAAATTCAGCGTCAAATCAAACTTTGCTGTTTTATCTTCAATCTCTAAGGAACTTACAGTTAAAGCGGGTAGATCAAAAGTTGGTGTAGGGACATTGAGGGAAAACATGGCTTGGAACAGAGGATTATAGCTTAAATTCCGCTCCGGTTGAAGTTCCTCAACTAGCTTTTCAAAGGGCAAGTCCTGATGCTCATAAGCACTCAAACTCATCTGACGAACTCTGGCTAATAACTCCCGAAAACTGGGGTTGCCAGACATGTTAGTACGTAATACTAGGGTGTTGACAAAAAAGCCAATCAGTTGCTCAATTTCAACTTGATTGCGATTAGCAACGGGAGAACCAACAACAATATCCTCCTGAGAGCTATAACGGTAAAACAATGTCTCAACAGCAGCTAATAAAGTCATAAATAAAGTGACTCCTTCCTGCTGGCTCAAGTTTTTGAGCGCATCACTCAGAGGTACAGACAGTGCTAACCTTTGTTTTGCTCCTCGAAAGCTCTGCACGTCTGGTCGTGGATAGTCAGTGGGGATGTCCAGTAATTTAGGAATACCAGCAAGTTGCTGCTTCCAATACGACATGTGAGTTTCGAGAACTTCGCCCTGCAGCCATTGTTGCTGCCAGTTAGCAAAATCGGCATACTGGATAGGTAGTGTCGGCAGCGAAGAAGGTAAGCCCATAGCAAAGGTTCGATAAAGCTCGGACAATTCTTGGATCAGAATCGCCATCGACCAGCCATCAGAAATAATGTGGTGCATTGTCACCAACAGCACGTACTCTTGTGTTCCTAAGGACACTAAGGTGGTGCGTAGTAAGGGAGCATTGCAGAGGTCAAAAGGCTGCTGAGCTTCTTGGTTTGCTAAACGTTGCACCTCAGCAGATAGATGTTGATTTGGAAGATGTTGCAACTCAACCACTGATATAGGCAGGATTAAGTTGGGAGAAATTACCTGTACTGGTTGCCCGTTGATAATTCTAAAGCTAGTTCTTAATACTTCGTGCCTACGCACAATTTCATGAAAACTTTTTTCTAACGTCGCTATATCAAGTGATCCTTGAATGTGAACAGCAGCAGAGATGTTATAAGCAGAGCTATCAGGCTGTAACTGAGCTAAAAACCATAGACTTGCTTGAGAGAAAGATAGCGAAAGAGGTTGATCTCTGGAAACTGTTTCTACTTTATGGGAATTTTGACCGCCTTGTTTTGATTGACGTAGCTTTTCAATGTTACTTGCCAACCCTAAAATGGTTGGCTCTTCAAAAAGACTCGTCAAGGGCATATCTATTTCAAAAGTTTTACAAATACGATACACCACTTGAGTTGCTCGCAAGGAATACCCACCCAACTTAAAAAAGTTATCGTTAATACTTATACTTTCAACTTCTAAAACTTGACGCCAAATCTCTGCGAGTTCTTTTTGTGTCTGTGTGTGAGGCTCAATGTAGGTTTTTTCTGAAATACACTCAGTGGATGACTCAATAATTGTTAGCTCCTCACACTCTTGCTTACGCTCGGGAAGCCTCTGTAAGGGTATTTGATCTATTTGCTGCTGAGGGTTAATTACAACTGTTTCTAAGATAATTTGAAAATTTTCTATCATCTGGACAATCGTGGACTGGTCAAAAAGGTCTGTACTGTACTCAAACCAACCTTTAAGTCCTTGTGGAGTCTCTTCCAAATTCAGCGTTAAATCAAACTTCGCCGTTTTATTGTCAATTTCAATAGGACTTAACTTCAGACCAGAAAATTCCAAAGATGGCATTGGTGTATTTTGGAAAGCAAACATTGTCTGAAATAAAGGAGCATGACTTAAATGTCGCTCAGGACTTAGGGATTCTACCAATTTCTCAAATGGTATATTTTGGTTTTTGAAGGTGTTTAAAACAACATCTCGAACCTGCCATAATACTTCGGTAAAGGTAAAATGATTTTCAAAATAAGACAGAAAAACTACAGTATTCACAAAGCAACCAATCAAATTTTCAATTTCAATCTGGTTGCGATTGGCTACAGGTGACCCTACCAAAATTTTGTCTTGCTCCAAATAGCGGTAAAGTAGGGTTTTAAAGGCAGTTAGTAGAGTGATAAAAAGCGTCGCTTCTTGCTGCTGACTTAGTATTTTAAGTTCTTCAACTAGGGGTTTACCTATAAAGAATGATTGCTTTGTCCCCCGGAAAGTCTGTTTTGTCGGTCGAGGTCTATCTGTCGGTAAATCCAAGACAGATAAGTTATTGCTTAGCTTTTGCTTCCAGTAGTCTAATTGAGTCTTTAACACCTCCCCCTGCAAATGATGTCGTTGCCAAACCGCAAAATCTCCATATTGAATTGGAAGAGCAGGAAGCGGTGAAGGTTTACCTGTAGAGAATGCCTCATAGAGTGCCGCTAGCTCTCGCACGAGCAGGCCAAGGGACCATCCATCGGAAACCGCATGATGCATAGTCAGCAATAGCACATGTTCTTCTGTAGATAAGCACAGGAGTTTGGCACGCACAAGAGAATCCTTTGTCAAATCGAAAGGCTGTTGGGCTTCCTCTACAGCTATTTCCATCACCTCGCCTTCCCGCTCAGTATCAGGGAATTTTTGAAGGTTGATCTTAGCCAGCGTTAAAGTCATATCTGGGACGATAACTTGGACTGGTTGGTCATCAACACAGAAAAATTTGGTTCGTAAGACTTCATGGCGCTGCACAATTTCGTTTAAGCTCTCCTCCAGCACCGCCACGTTGAGTTTACCCTGAATGCGTATAGCTGCGGGGATGTTGTAGGTAGGGGTTCCAGGCACCAGTTGGTCGAGAAACCATAGTTGTTGCTGGGCAAAGGAGAGAGGTAGTTCCTCAGGGTTTTCTCTTTTAGAAATCGTTGGCGTCCCCTCAAGTTCAATGCCCTCCTCTTGCAGCAGGTAGGCGAGAAGTTCACGCTGTTCTGGAGAAAGTCGAGTTTTGTCTGAAAAGTCTTTGATGTCTTTCATGCTTCACCTTTTTACCTTTTCTTCTGCTGAAGCGTCTTGTTGATGTCTTCGCCGGACATCGCCTCAATGTTTTGGATAATCTGAGCAATCTTTTCAGTTTGACCTGGCTTTCTTTCTAGAGCAATTAGATGTTGGGACAGTTTCGCTACGGTCGTTGCCTCAAACAGAACGTGCAGGGGTAGTTCCACCTGGAAAATGTCCCGCAGTCGGGAGAGAACCTGAGTTGCTAGTAGTGAGTGACCTCCCAATTCAAAAAAGTTGTCGTAGATTCCCACTTGCTCCACTCTGAGTACTTCGCTCCAGATTAGAGCTAACACTTCCTCTACAGGGTTGCGAGGTGCTACAAAAGTTTCTTCTAGTTCGGGTCTGATGCCGTCAGGGGCAGGCAACGCGAGGCGGTCTACCTTACCGTTGGGTGTCAGTGGCAGTTTATCCAGCAGTATGAAGGCGGAAGGCACCATATACTCTGGCAGTTTCTCTTTCAAGAACCGACGCAGTTCACTGGTTGTAATTGGTTGCTCTTGGTCAGGGACTACATAAGCTACTAAGCGCTTTTCACCAGGGATATCTTCTCTATCCAAGACGACAACCTCCCGCACCCCTGGATATTGGTTCAGCACCGCCTCAATCTCCCCTAGCTCGATCCGGAAGCCCCGAATCTTGACTTGGTGGTCAATCCGCCCGATGAACTCAAGGTTTCCATTGCTCAAGTAGCGAACCAAGTCCCCAGTCTTGTATAGCCGTGCTATCGGTTCTTGGCTATAGGGATTGGAAATAAATTTATCGGCTGTCAGATCGGGACGGTTGAGATAGCCCCTTGCCACACCGACCCCGCCAATGTATAGTTCGCCCACTACGCCAATAGGAACTGGTTGGAGATGGTTATCCAGGACGTAAGTTTGAACGTTAGGAATTGCAGAACCAATGGGCACCTCTGCTGAGGCTAACTCCGATAAGTCGCACTTGGTGGCAACTATTGTGGTTTCCGTAGGACCGTAAGTATTTACTAGCCGCACGCTATTGGTAGCATATTTTTGCCAAATTGTCAACTGGGTCTTCAGCGCTTTTTCTCCGCCAATCAATACCAAACGCAGTTGCTTAGGTAAGATACAACCTTCGGTAGCTAAGCCAGAAGCCACTTGATGCCAGAATGCTGTAGGCAGATCTAACACCGTTAGCTCAAGTTCACAACATTTTTGTAAGAACACGCGTACTGAACTTAACATGGCATCAGTACGCAGCACCAAGGTTCCACCCCGTATCAGACAGGGAAATATCTCTTCCGCCGCCGCATCGAAACTAATAGAGGCAAACTGCAATACGCGATCGCCTATGTCCAACTCATATTCATCCGCCGCCGCCTGGGTGTAGTTCGTCAAAGCACCGTGTGGAATCATCACACCCTTGGGAACACCAGTGGACCCAGAGGTGTAGATGACATAAGCTAGATTTTCAGCAGTGACATCATTATTAACAGGGTTTTCCTGACTTTCGCAGGCAATAACTTCCCAGTCTGTGTCTATCGACACGACCTTAGCTTTGTGTTTGGGTAGCCATTGTGTGATTTTCTGTTGGGTAATTAACACCGACGATTGAGAATCTTCCAGCATCAAAGCCAACCTTTGGGGTGGATATGCCGGGTCTAGGGGCACATACGCCCCACCTGCCTTAAGGATGGCTAAAATTCCTACCAACATCTGTGGCGATCGCTCTAGGCAGATACTAACCAGCACGTCCGATCCCACACCCAAAAACTTTAGGTAATGCGCTAGTTGATTGGCACGCAGGTTCAGTTCGCGGTAGGACAGTTTTTCATTTGCAAACTCCACCGCTACAGCATCGGGGGTTCGCTCCACCTGGGCGGCAAACAGTTCGTGGACGCATTGGTCAATTTTGGATTTTGGCTCGTTCCCAGGCTCCTGCCTGGGAATGCGGATTTTGGATTGATTCTGGTTGAACTCTACAAGCAGTTGATGCAGTTCTGCTTTTGATAATATCGATAACTCTGAGAGTTTATGGTGTGGATTGGCGAGAATACTTTCCAGCAAAGTTTGAAAATGACTTGCCATCCGCATGATGGTGGCAGCATCAAACAAGTCGGTGTTGTACTCCAAGGATGCCGCTAGTTCTCCGTCCACTTCCGCCATTGTCAGTGTTAAATCGAACTGCGCCACCCGTTGTTCCAGTGCCAAGGACTCCATCTCCAGTTTGCCCAGATGCATCCGTGCCCCAGTCTCGCCTAAAGCAAACGATGCCAAGCCTTCCTCATTGAGAATATGCGCTTTCTGCAAGACGAACATGGTTTGGAACAGGGGCGAACGGCTTGGATCTCGTACTGGTTGCAGTCGCTCTACCAACAGTGCAAAGGAGTAGTCTTGGTGTTCAAAGGCATGAATCACGGTCTGTTGTACTTGACCAAGAAACGCAAGGAAGGTTGGGTTTCCTGACATATCCGACCGTAAAACCACGGGATTGACGAAGTAGCCTACCAGCGCCGCAAAATCAGCGCGATTCCGCCCCGCTGTGGGCGAGCCTACTAGAATATCTTCTTGACCTGTATAGCGATGGAGCAGCACCTTAAAGGCAGCCAGTAACGTCATATAGAGGGTGGCTCCTTGGGTGCGACTGTGCGCCTTAAGTCTCTGGGTCAGATCTGCACTCAGCTTGAACGGTACAGTTGCCCCCTGATAGGTTTGAATCAGTGGTCGAGGTCGATCGGTGGATAAATTTAATACTGGTAAATGACCCGCCAGTTGCTTTTGCCAATATGCCCAAAACCGCTCTCCTTCTGCACTTGCTAGCATTTCTGCTGTAGCGCGAGAATAGTCAGTGTACTGTAGTGGCAAAGGAGCAAGGGACACAGAAGTACCATCTTTTTGAGCCTCGTACAGTATTCCTAGCTCCTGCACCAGTACTGCCAGGGACCAGAAGTCACCCACGATGTGATGTACACCCAGCTGCAGAATATGCTCTTGTGCTGACCGCGCAAACAGATTTACCCGCATCAGGGGACCTCGTTCCAGATTGAAGGGACGGTGCGCCTCTTCCAGCAGACGTTGGTTCACAGACTCCTCACTCCAAGTGGAAATGTCTTGCTTGTGGAAGTCAAAGACCCTCTGCTGGTGAACTTGTTGAACGGGTTCCCCGTAATAAGCAGTGAAAGTAGTCCGTAAAGCAGGATGGCGTTCTACCAGTTTTTCAAACGCACGCTGTAATGCAGGAATGTCTATATCTCCCTTGATGCGCACCGCATTGACAATGTTGTAAGCTGGGCTTAGGGGTGCTAGCTGGTACAAAAACCACAGGGAGCGCTGACCATAAGACAGAGGTTGTTCAACATCAGCTTCCACAACTGGGACAAGAGTGGTTTGTTGGTTAGGTGCAGCCAACTGAGTTAACACCAAGCTAACAAGTTGGACTATACTATCGCCTTCTAAGAAACTCGTCATCGGCAGAACCACACCCAGATCGGTTTCGATGCTGTGCTGCAGTTCTGTTGCCATCAAGGAGTCCAGACCCAAGGAACTCAAGGGCTGCTGCAAGTCCAACTGGTTCGGGGCTATCTTCAACACCCGTGCCACACACTCCTGAAGATAAGACTCCAATAGCGGCTTTTGGTGTTTTGATTCTATTGCTAGCAGAGCTTCGCGAGTCAGTTTATCTTTGCTCTCCATGACATAGGTATCTTCCAAAATGCTGCTACCTACTACATCCAGGCTGCCATTAAGATAATCAGCGCGGCAGGCATGACGTTGAATCTTGCCACTGGAAGTTTTGGGAATGCTTCCAGGCTTGAGCAGTAAGACACCATAAACTTGCAACTCGTGTTGTTCTGCAACTGCTTGACGAATAGCTTTCACGACCTCCTCGACATTTAAATGCCGGAGGTGGCTCCGCTTGACTTCCACAACAACTGCTAGCCGTTCTTCACCTGTGACATCAATGGCAAATGCCGCACTACAGGTGGGTTGCAGTGCCGAATGGCTCTGTTCCAATGTCAGTTCAATGTCCTGGGGGTAATGGTTGCGACCACGGATGATAATTAAATCCTTGAGGCGACCAGTAACAAAGAGTTCGCCTGAGTACAAAAATCCTAAGTCGCCTGTACGCAAAAATGAACCTTCTCCAGAGTCCTTGAGGTACGCGCGGAAAGTGGGTTCTGTCTCCTCAGTTCGCCTCCAGTAACCCTGAGTCACACTGTTACCTGAAACCCAAATCTCACCTACCTCTCCAGGTGCACAGCGAGTTAATGTCTCAGGGTGGGCAATCACAACCCGCAAATCCTGCAAGGGTTGACCCGAACTCACTAATTTCTGAGTCGCACCATCCTCTAAAGTGGCTGGAATGACTCGACTTTGTTCTAGCGCCGCTTTCTCGACGCTTTGGAATACTGGCGGCGCTTCCTTGGTACCACCAGAAACAATGAGCGTCGTTTCTGCCATGCCATAACATGGGTAAAAAGCTTTTTGTCGAAAGCCAGAATCAGCAAAAGTTCGAGCAAACCGCTCAATAGTCTCGGCACGGACGGGTTCGGCTCCGTTAAAAGCCACCTCCCAGCTACTTAGGTCAAGAGTCGCCCGTTGTTCGGGAGTAATTTTGCTCACACACAGATCATAAGCAAAATTCGGCCCACCACTTGTGGTCGCTTTGTATCGGCAAATGGCTTGGAGCCAACGGAAAGGATTTTGGAGAAAAGCCACTGGCGGCATTAGGATACACTCAGTTCCTAAGTACAGGGGCTGAAGCATATTCCCAATCAAACCCATGTCATGGAACAGGGGCAACCAGCCGACGACAATAGTTTGCTCAGTATGTCCAAAACCTGATTTGATCAGTTGTTGGTTGTGTAAAAGATTTCCGTGGTTCACCATCACACCTTTTGGTGTAGAGGTAGAACCCGAAGTATATTGCAGAAAAGCTAATGTGTCGCTAGTTACCTCCGTCTTTTGCCAATGGTCTTCCAGACCACCTGTGAGACTGTCAGTGGCAAGCCATTGTAGAGCCCCCAACTCTGGAGTATGAGTGAATAAACGGGAGCCATTAGATAGTATTTGGGCGGTAGTAAGCACTACCGTTGCCTGAGTATCCACCACAATCGCTTGCAACCTTGGCATAGGTCGATTTAAGTGGGGTGGATAGGCGGGAACAGCAACAACCCCTGCATACAAACAGCCAAAAAATGCCGGAATAAATTCCAAACCAGGCGTATATAGAAGTAGGGCACGTTCCCCCTTGGCAACACCTAATAACTGTAACTCTTGCGCGATCGCCCGAGCCTGTCTATCCAATTCTTGATAAGTCAAGCTTGAGCTTTCTGTTTCTCCATCCTGTAAAAAGGTAAAACCTACTTTATTTGGCTGGTCTAGTGCTCTGTAGCGCAGCAGGTCTATAAAAGTGGAAAATTTTAAATCATTTAAATAGTCAGTCATCTTACTTGAGTCTCATGTGAAAGTCCAACAGTTCTGAAGCGTCGGCTAGTAAAAAAAGAGTTTTATTTAAAGTTGTGAAGTCGTTTCTTGTGGTTCATTAAAAAGTAAGCGTCAGCCATTAATATCTACCTAGTCAGCCAATTTCAAAAATCGCACAAATTCATATGCAGTAAGCTTTGTGATCATTTGCCAAGGAGAAGTTCAGTTGAAATAAACTTTTTTCGGTCGTAATTACATTCCTCTACAAAGGATTGAATATGGATTTCGGATTGCCGAAAAAATAAATGGACATTTTGGCATTACAAAGGTACGTATATTGATTAATACTGTTTCACATGCCTGTTTCATGCAAAATGCAACTTTTTGTTACATGTGTTTACATATAACGGCAAGCAATGATTTTCGCGCTTACGCATTGACAAAATTTTTATGGCATGGTATTGGATGACTTGATTTGCAGAACAGAAGTTAAGTACTCATTTAGCTTTCTTTCTGTATTCTTAAGAACGCAAGTTGCTAGTTAGTCCCCTAAATAGTATCACAACATACAAAAACATGTCTAAATATTTCAAGTTACAACAAATAAGTTTTGTACTTAAGTCGGGGCACTTTTTGATAACTAGCAACTTGGGTTCATAGATCTAAGCACCCATCACTGATGCACTTTTGGGATAGAAATTGAAAAATTTGCCAGTATTCTGTTCAGTTCAACCAAGAAGATTGAGTGCGGTGGCGTTGATGCACGTAACTGTCTCAAAGTAAAGTCCATAAGTCCTAGATTTCTAAATAATGCACGTACATTGATTAATCAGGTTTCAGATGCCTGTTTTATGAAAGATATTGCATTTTTTTACATTTTTTTACATATAGCGGGGAGCAATGATTTCTAAATATGGCAGATATGCTTTGACAAAGTCAGTACCCCTAAGGGTAATTTCTCATTGAAGCCGCTACAACAGATTTTTAGGATTTTTTCCCAATAATACACGTTAGAAAGGTATAAAAACTCCACAGACTGATATTGACCTGGTTAAACAACGCTATAAGGACGCGCTAGCTAGAGAGCAACAACCATGACAGAAGAACCTGTTTTTGAAGAAAACAGCCGCTTCATTTTTAGGACTTACGCAAGCGTCACAATATAAGGTCAACTGGCACATATATTTCAAATGGAGGTAAATACTGGTAAGCATTGATTTATAAACGTTATAGCCAAATTATCCCCGTGTGACAGTTTGAATAAAAATGTGCCAGTTGCGTAAGTCCTGATTTTCCATGAGCCTTGGATGGACAACCCTACACAATGTCTACTCGTAAAACCCAAAATCTGGGTGTGTTTTTGCGGCTTAGCCTGCGAATTTGGGCAAAACTAGTTGACTGGAGGCCGCAAAAATACAAGGGTTGTCCATCCTTGTTGAGGGTTTACCCAACCCAAACGTATTCGCTGACCTCGGTTTAGAGGATGCAGAGGAACTTTTTACCCGTGATAAGATAGGCATTGTCGTACTCCACCTCCTGAAAGAACGTAACTTGAAACAGCGCGAAATCAGTGACTTTCTCGGCATTCTACAGCCAGAAGTATCTCATCTGATGAAAGGAGAGTTTCAACGATTCAGTGAGGGCAAACTACTCATTTTCCTCAAGCGACTCGATACGGAAATCACCTTGCATCTTCACCCCCGTCATGGGAGAAAACAAGCTGCTGAAACTGTGGTACCGCTTTCGGGTTGTTAGTCCTTTAGCGGTAAACAAAAATTGGTTGCTTTGATATTTTGCAGCCTGAATTTAGCCCAACCTATACACAACTAGTTTTCTGTAACTTTGATTTCATACAAGTTCCAGAATGGGCCACCTAGGGCTGTGTATTTGATACCTTGGAAGCGATCGCGCACTGCCTGCAAATTTAACCGTTCTACCAAGTGAATAAACGGTAACTGTTCCGAGGCAATTCGCTGATATTCGTAATAAATTTCTTTGCGCTTGTTCTCATCCAATTCTTGTGCACCCTTAACATAAAGTCGGTCAATTTCCTTTTCCCAATCGGAAGGTTCCCAGCCAATGATTGGAGGTTTACCGGGTTGTGAACCTTGATTAAATGCGTGGGATGCTCCTTTAATTCTCCAGATATTGCTAGCACCGTGAGGTTCAACGCCGCCGCCAAGAAACCCACCAAGGTAACAATCCCAGTTCTGGGACACTTTAAGTTTATCTATATAGGCGTTAAAAGTAAGGACTTGCAAATCAAGATGAATTCCAATGTTAGCCAAATCCTGTCTGATTTGCGCTGCCATATCTGCCCTAGTTTTCCTTTCTACATTGGTTAACAGCGTAAATCTGACTCGGTTGCCATCAGCATCCAACAGTTGATTCTGAGAATTATATTTGAAACCGGCTTGTAATAGTAATTTCTTTGCTTTCTCTGGATCGTAATTGTAAACTTTTAACCCTTTTTCTGGTGGAAGGTAGAAGGGACTTTTGACATAAACAAAGGAATTTTGCGGTTCTCCTAGTCCGCGAAAAACATTTATTTTCATCGCTTCACGGTTAATTGCATAGGCTATAGCTTGTCTGAATTCCTTTTTATTAAACCAACGAGACTTGATTGGATCTACAAAAGGTTGTCCTTTAGGATTTTTGCCTTTAGTGAGATTAAAAGCAATAAAACTTGTGCCTGTATCAGGTCCTCCGTTATAAATGTTGAAACCTACTCGCTTTTCCTCTCGTTTAAGCAAACTAAACCCTTCCGGGGTCACTTCCAAATCATCTAGCTGCCCAGAGCGAAAACTGATTAACTGATTGTCAGTAGATTCAATAATTTGGTAAACAATGCGCTCAATGTAAGGTTGAGGTTTGCCTTGAGTATCTTTGCGCCAGTAGTATGGGTTACGCTTGAATATCACTCGCTGACTTGGAATGTAACTTTCCATCACATAAGGACCGTTCCCCACAATTTTTTTTGGATCAGTGTCTGTTCCCCACATTGAAAAAAACTTGGGATTCCCATCAGAACCAGTTGTGCGAACAGACTCCTGTAGAACATGAGCAGGCAGAATTGTGATACCGCCTACCCATCTTAAAAAAGGAGCAAAAGGTTCGGGTATCGTGAATTCCACGCGTCGTTCATCAAGTTTTTTTACATTTGGTGTTGCCCCACTTTCACCAATTTTCAGAGAGTCCTTAACAGGAGTGGGAATTTTTGGATTTAAGTAAATTTCGTTGTAAGAAAACACAACATCATCAGCAGTCATTGGCTGACCATCTGACCACTTTAGTCCTTCTCTGAGGGTAATAATAATCCGCTTACCATTGTCAAAAACTTCCCAGGACTCGGCTAAAGCAGGCTCTTGCTTGTTGGTAAGAGGATTTTCATTTATCAATGAGTCGTAGATAAAGCCAAAAACGCCATATGCCGTCTCATTCAATGCTGAGTTAAAAGTTGAAGGTGCACCCAGAGTAGCAGTGATCATTCGCGGAACTTGAGCCGCTTGGCTTTTAAACTGACTGGGATTACAACCATTGAGGGCTACTACTACCAATAGACTCAGTAAAGTGAAAATCCAACTACGTTGGAAAAGTTGTTTAAAAATACTAGACTTCATAAATCTTAATGGGTTTTGTTACTTAATGAGTTGTATTTCATTTGAGTCCGAAAACTGATATTGTATCTAAATTGAGCAATATTTTAATGCTGCTGTTGCAGTTATTTACGCCAATAAAGCCTGCTTATGCAGGCTTTTGCATAGAAATCTAAGCCACAACAGACTTTATTTAGCCATCGCCACAAACTTGTTGCAGTGTGGTAAAAAATTCTGGGTAGGATACCGCTGCTGCTTCTGCACGCTGGATAATCGTTTGACCAGAAGCTTTGAGAGATGCGATCGCCAAACTCATCGCAATCCGGTGATCAGTATGACTATCAACCTCAGCACCCGATAGGGAGGTTCCGCCAGTGATTTCCATACCATCAGGTAATTCTGTCACCTGTGCCCCCATTTTGTTGAGTTGCTGTGCTGTGACAGCAATGCGATCGCTTTCTTTGACTCTTAACTCAGCAGCGTCCCGAATGATCGTCGTTCCTTGCGCGAAAACCGCTGCCACTGCCAAAATTGGGATTTCATCAATCAACCTAGGGATAATATCACCAGAGATAGTGCAACTTTTCAAACGACTGGAACGCACTCGTAAATCAGCGACTGGTTCCCCAGCCACCTCCCGCTGATTTTCCTGTTGGATATCTGCTCCCATCATCGCCAAGGCTTCTAAAATGCCTGTGCGGGTGGGATTTACTCCAACATTTTCAATAACCAGTTCAGAATCTGGTACAATTGCCCCAGCGACTAACCAAAAAGCTGCGGAACTTATATCGCCTGGAACAATCACTGTTTGCCCGTAAAGTTGAGTAGGCCCAGTGATTGTGACACTGTTGGTTTGGTGGTCTGTAACTAAATTTGCCCCAAATGCCCGTAGCATGCGTTCGCTGTGATCGCGTGAAAGTGATGGTTCTGTCACAATCGTTTTTCCCTCTGTCGTCAAACCTGCAAGGAGAATGCAAGATTTCACTTGGGCAGAGGCGATGGGGGAATTGTAGTGAATAGGTTTGAGGGACTTTCCTTGAACTGCAAGTGGTGCAAGTGTATTACCTTTTCGTCCCCAAATTTGCGATCCCATTTCTTGTAATGGTTTGATAACACGGGACATGGGACGCGATCGCAAGGAACTATCACCTGTCACGGTAAAAAAGCGCCCAGCATGAGATGCCAAAAGTCCCAGCATCAGGCGTATCGTTGTTCCAGAGTTACCAGCATCTAAGACATCAACTGGTTCTTGTAAGTTTCCTAAACCGATGCCTTTAACCCGCACCAATTCCGTATTCAACTCGGAAATTTCTGCCCCCATCGCTTGGAAACAGCTTGCTGTGCTACGGGGATCTTCTCCCAAAAGTAGACCGGAAATCTGGGTTTCGCCTTCGGCTATTGCGCCCAGCATCAAAGCTCTATGGGAGATAGATTTATCACCTGGAACACGGATGCGACCTTGTAGAGATAGAGAAGCAGCAGGCTCAATGATTAAGTTTTGAGAAGCGCTCTCCCTCTTTTCTACGGTTATAACAGAAGCTGACATTAAGATAAACTGGCGTTGACTGCGCTAGTATCGTATCGCTTTCCTTGCTCCCCCAGATCTACTAATCTTTATCAATTTCTTCTTGTAACTCATCTCATTGATTGGCTTTTTGCCCTTATCGCTCCCATGCTTACTCACCATCGCAAGCCCGTGTGCCTATCACTTATTTCCACAGATCTACCAGTTTGGTCTGTTGTGGAAACTGCCGCAACACTCTACCAAAAAGATCGTGACAGATTCCATTTACTTTTGTCCGCACCACCTGTAAAAGACTCTCAAAGCGTAGACGACTTTCTGCTGACAAACAACACACTTTGCCAAGAACAAAGTAGCACTCCAGTTCCTAGTGGTCCGCGAGTATTATGGCTGGAAATTTCCCCGTACAGAGTGACTATGACTATGCAAGGAAATGGTCAGTTGAGTTATCGTCACTTTTGGGAACAGGGAGTTTACGGCATTACTCGCTACTGGTTACCTGTTGAATCATTACAACCTAGCGAACCTATTCGCTTAAGAAATTTCACCCGCAGCCTAACACTCGACGGACACCCCCTACCAAAGCATCTACGAGTGGAGTACGAATTGTGGGCAGGAAAAATCCAACTAGGATCTTACGTCCTTAGCTTAGAAATAAAACACTAAAGGTAAAAGTAAATCATATAAATCCTCCTTTGCAATTATTTCTCCTTTGTTCAGGAGGATTTTTATCAGTTATCAGTTACCAGTTACCACTTACCAGTTATCAATTATTCACTGTTCACTGTTCTGTGTTATTTAACCAAAATAGCTGGGTTCGTTGCCCGGTTTCCACTTGATATTGCAACCAATACTGGGCATTTGGTTGGCTGTAACTCGTTGACCGGACAATACTGCGTCAATAGCTGCGCGTAGATCTCTACCTGTTACAGCTTTGCCATTGCCAGGGCGACTATCATCCAATTGTCCTCGATAAACAAGTTGACGCCTGTCATCAAAGAGAAAGAAATCTGGTGTGCAAGCTGCTGTGTAAGCTTTTGCAGTTTTTTGGCTTTCGTCGTAACAAAAAGGAAATTTAAAATCAAGTTCTATCGCCATTGCCCTGAGAAATTCAGGATCATCATCTGGATAGTTATGGACATCATTGCTACTAATGGCAACCATTCCTAAACCATTATGAACGTAATCTTTTCCCAACTGCGCCAATTCTGACTTCACAAGCTTTACAAACGGGCAATGCTGACAAATAAACATCACAAGTAAACCTTGTTTATCAGCAAAAGTCGAAAGCGAAATCGTTTCTTCATGTAGCACATCCAGTAGATGAAAATCTGGCGCTTTAGTACCTAGTGGTAACATTGTTGAAGCAGTTAAAGCCATAATCCTAATATTTTTTTCCGCAAGACTGAGTCATATCGTTTTCAATATACCAATTGTTTGTAATTAATAAAACCTTTTTATAGATGATGATTTCTCTGTATTTTTAGTATACTTTCAGTCAGTAAATCTGTTTGAAAGTTAACGGAAATGACGTGACTGTGGTTGATTTTGAAGCTGATACGGGGAACGAGGCGCATTACTTCGCAAAAGGAGCAAAGGAATACTGAGGATTCCAAAAATAATGACTACTCCAGTCATTACCCAAACGGTGAACTTACTGGGTTGATAATTTCCTTCTTCAATTTGAGAAAAAACTTGATTATATCGCCAGACTGCTAAAAGTAAAGTAATAATACCAAATATTACCAAACAAATACCCAAATTTTCTGAGGTGAAAAAAGGATGTGGTGATGGTTCGTGTTGCTGTTGAGTCAGAGAGAAATTAAGCTGGCGTATAAATAGACCAAATCTAGCAATAGCAAAACCAAAGCCAATTAGTGATATTGAAGTGCGTAGCCAAGCTAAAAATGTGCGCTCGTTTGCTTGATGCTCCCTTTGACGGTCAATTTTGGGCATTTTGCTCATAATGTAGCAGTTTGATCCTGTTTAACCCACAACAGAACACTACCGTATTATGTCCTCAGAAATACTCCCTCTGACGGGTAGCTTTGACAAAGGTAGAGAAAACACAATCGAACTTGCTAAACTTTTTTAAACAATTTGCTCGACTAGCACCAGTAGTGGTGATATGTTAAGCGAGGCGGTTTTTTTGACTTTCTGGCAACCATGACAGCAACTGGCAAGGCAATCAAATATAATTACAAGGCACTGCACAAGCCGAAAGCGCTGATTTATGGTCAAGGTCAGACAGCAGTGATAACGGGATGGACTGTAAAGGGTGCGATCGCCAAACATCTACACCCCCAAGAATATGCTGTCATTGGACAGCTCTACTCTCCGACAAGAGGAATAAACTTACTGATTCGCAATTTGCTTTATAATCCCCATGTCCGCAACTTGGTTGTTCTTAACGCCACCAAAGAAGATAAGAACGCAGGTGCTGGAATCTGCTTGCTCGACTTTTTCCGCAATGGCTTTGAACAAGGATTGAGCGATACTGGACGCCGTTGCTGGGTGATTCGCTCGCTTTATGTTGGATATATTGATATTGAAGTTGATGCTAGTGCGCTACAAAAACTGCGTCAGTCTATAGAGTTTCAAGAAGCGAAATCAATTGCTGAAGCTTGTAATCTGGTGAAGTCTTTTGCAGAAAAAGTAGCGAGCAAACCTTGGGGTTTACCATTAGAATTTCCCATATCTATTGTAGTGCCAACTGCTTTACCAGGTTCACGATACGCACACAGAATTGAGGGTAAAACTATTGCTGAAACTTGGGTGAAAATCATCCATTTAATTAAAACAACCGGAACAATTCGACCAAGTGCATATGAGGGACAATGGCAGGAATTAATTGATGTCATGGCAGTTGTCACTTCAGAACCAGAAAATTTTTATTTTCCAGAACCCAATTATTTACCAATTAACCGTGATTTTTTACAAGAATATATTTCTCAAACTTTAGACGATGCACCCAACCAAGAAGGAGTAAAGTATACATACGGTCAACGTTTGCGTTCTTGGTTTGGACGCGACCAAATTCAGCAAGTGATTGATAAACTAGTCATTGATATTGATTCAGCTAGGGCGGTCATGTCTTTGTGGGATGTTAGTAATGATGCTAACGATAGTCCGCCTTGCCTGAATCATATTTGGGTGAGAATAGTTGATAATGAACTCTCAATGACCGCGACTTTGCGGAGTAATGATATGTTTTCAGCATGGCCCGCAAATGCAATGGGATTGCGTGCTTTGCAACAACATATTCGAGATGAAATATGTAAAATCTCAACTCATTCATTAAAAATGGGACCATTAATTACTATCAGTCAAAGCGCCCATATATATGATGACTGCTGGGAAAATGCAGAAAAAGTTATTCAGTCTCAGTATACGAAAATTTGTCAGCAGCGAGATTATGCAGATCCCGCAGGCAGTTTTGTGATTAGTGTGCAAGACGGCAAAATTCTTGTCGAACAGATGACTCCTGGTTCTGGAGAAGTTGTGAACTGCTTTTTAGGTAAGTCTGCAAAACAACTGTATCAACAAATAGCAGCTAGTTGTCAGGGCTTGCAAATTGAACACGCTATGTACTTAGGGACGGAGTTACAAAAAGCAGAATTTGCGTTGTCAATGGAACAAGAGTTGAGTTATGAGCAAGATAAATCAATAAAAAAGCTGAAGTGTGAAGGATAATAAACCTAATATTTCGCCTCAGTGAAAACACTGATCTTTATAGCGTAAACAGTAAATGAAATTGTATGTAAAATTTTGTAGAAGAATATACATCTTGTTCATGCAGCTTTGAATATCAATTTTATCAGAGGTAGAGCGGTATGTTTTGTTCTTTAGAGCAAATTAGCGACATTGGGTTTTTAAATTTCTGGTAAATTCCGCAAAAATATAAGTTATTTTATATACTCTGTTATTTATACTGACAATAGCTAGTAAAGGTCGCATCTAAAAGATTATACGTATTGCATATCTCAACTCAGGATGGCGTCTACGACACATATGGTGTATGAAACCATAAAAGCCATAAATTTTGTTTGAATTGTATGAAAATCATACTCTCAAGCGCATATTAATGATGAGAATATGCCATTACAAAAGTGTTAATTAAACACTTTTCATAAACCATTGTTAGCTGATTTGCTTTACAAATGTCAGCTAAATTTGCTCTTGCTTGCCTAGTTAGTAAAGTAACTATGGCAACAAATTGAGTTAGCAAAATAACCAATTTCTTTGATTCATTGAGTGTGGCTTACTCAACGATTAACCGCGCTTGGGAATAGAATAGCCAATTTTTCACCTCTTGAATATTTAGCAGCAACTGCGACGTATCAAAATCGCGGTCAGGTTTGCTGCACTTTTTTAGGGACAACACACAATAACCACATATTGTAGCATATATGATCGCATTAGAAGTACAAAAGTCAATCTCAAATTCGCTTCAAAACTTAAAAAATATTGACGGACTAAAAAGATTATTTTGGAGTCAATTAAACTACGAGCGAGTGAATAAAGAGCTTTCTCGTCGGAGAATGACTGATGCAGTGAAGAATGAACTAATAGACGATCCTTTATTATTAGCTTCCGGGGGTAACAATACTTTCCATGTTATTTATGCGCGTCTCAAATCAGAAGACTTATCAAGACAAGGCGAAAGAAGTGTTGTCAATAATCTTCTGAAAAAACACCCCTATGCTCTTTTTGTGTTTTCTAATCAATCACAATCGCGGTGGCACTTTATTAATGTTAAGTACGACAGTTCGCCTCAAAAACGAAAATTGTTCCGTCGTATTACAGTTGGAGAAGGTGAACAATTACGTACAGCAACAGAAAGAATAAGTTTGTTAGATCTGGATTCTATCAACCCAGATGCATCACCCTTAGATATTCAGACACGCCATGATGAGGCGTTTGATGTTGAAGGTGTTACTCAGGAATTTTTCAAAGAGTATCGTAAAACTTTCGAGAAAGTAGAAAGCTTAATTCAATGGACAACCGATTCAGAACGTAAACGGTTATTTACTCAAAAGTTGTTTAACCGTTTGATGTTTATAGGTTTCATCCAGAAAAAAGGTTGGCTGAAATTTCAAGGCAGAATAGATTATCTATCAGCTTTGTCGGAAGCTTATCAAGATGAAGACGGCACTTCAAACAGAAACTTTTATAGAGACAGACTTTCACTCCTCTTTTTTACAGGACTGAACAACCCTCAAGAAATTGATATAGCTGGCATCAATAATGGTGGTTTTCTGAAAGAGTTAATTGGTACTGTTCCTTACCTTAATGGCGGTCTTTTTGAGCAAGATGAAGACGATAAAAATTATCAAATTATCATCCCAGATGATTGTATAAAAAGTATTCTTCATGATCTATTTCAACGCTTCGCTTTCACCGTTACTGAAAGTACGCCGCTAGATGTAGAGGTAGCAGTAGATCCGGAAATGCTTGGCAAGGTATTCGAGGAATTGGTAACAGGGAGGCATGAATCTGGAAGTTACTATACTCCCAAGCCGATTGTTTATTTCATGTGTCGGGAAGCTTTGAAGGGGTATTTAAAAACTCAAGTATCAGGAGAGTCAAGTGATGCAATCGCTCAATTTGTTGACGAACATATTCCAGATAAGATAAAAAATTCTGAAGCCATCTTAGAAGCATTGCATCAAGTCAGAACCTGCGATTTAGCCTGTGGAAGCGGTGCTTATATACTAGGTATGCTTCATGAGTTATTAGATTTGCGTCAATGTTTATCTGCTAACACAGGATTGGATTCCAAGAATGTATATCACCGCAAGCTAGACATTATAGAAAATAATCTTTATGGTGTAGATATTGACATTTTTGCAGTCAATATTGCCCGGTTAAGGTTGTGGTTATCGCTAGCCGTGGAATACGAAGGAGATAACCCGCCACCTTTACCCAACCTGAAATATAAAATTGAACAGGGAGATAGTTTAATTGCACCTAGTCCATCAACGACAGGAGTTATTAGGCATGAGTTTATCAACCAGTATCGCCAAAAGAAAGCTGAGTATATGCGAACTCATGAAGGAGGTAAAAAGCGAAAATTAGAACAGGAAATTAATGAATTAAAAACTCAAATTGCGCTGGTGACTCATGGAAGCAGCAAAGTGCAAGGGTTTGACTGGGCGGTAGAGTTTGCAGAAGTTTTTGCAGATGGTGGTTTTGATATTCAGGTAGCGAATCCGCCTTATGTGCGACAAGAATTAATAAAACACTTAAAGCCAACACTACAAAAAGTGTATCCGGCTGTTTATACAGGAACATCTGATTTATATTGTTTCTTTTATGCCCGTGCTTTGCAACTTTTAAAGCCTGGTGGAATGTTGGCGTTCATCTCTTCTAATAAATGGTTCCGCGCAAAGTATGGTGAGAAGTTGCGAAAGCATATCGCTGATAATTGCCAGGTTCATAGCATTACAGATTTTGGAGAGTTACCAGTATTTAAAAGTGCTGCTACTTTTCCAATGGTTTTTATTGGTCAAAATAGTAAAAGCGATAATGTTTCAAGTATCTTTACACAAGTAAAATATTTGAACCCACCCTATCCTAATGTACTTGAAATTATTAGGGAAAATGGGCAAATCTTAGCTAAGGATGCTCTAAAAGGGTCAAGCTGGTCACTAACCGATATGACTAATGGCAACCGTCTGCGAAAGATGGAAGCAACAGGTATTCAATTAAATGAGTATATCAAGGGTAAAATTTATTGGGGAATTAAAACAGGTTTTAATAAAGCATTTATCATTGATGACACGAAGCGGGCAGAACTAATCATCCAAGACCAAAAAAGTGTAGAAATTATTAAACATTTGGCTGTAGGTGATGACGTTCGCAAGTGGCGTCTTGAATCTAAAAAACGCTGGCTTATTGTTACACCTATTGGTGTTAACATCAACCACTATCCTGCTGTTTTTGCACATTTAAAGCAGTGGCAAGCTGAATTAGAAAAGCGATATGACAAAGGTAAATATTGGTGGGAACTCCGTGCTTGTGATTACTACCCTGTTTTTGAACAACCTAAGATTGTTTATCCCGAAATATGTAAAGAACCACGATTTGCATTTGATCAAAATAGTTTATTTTTAAACAATAAAGCTTTTATCATACCTTCAAATGACCTTTATCTTCTAGGCGTGTTAAATTCTAAACCCGTTTGGGAATATCTAAAAAACATTTGTTCTGTACTAGGTGACGCGGATAAAGGTGGACGGTTAGAGTTAAGAGCAATCTATATAAGTAAAATTCCTATCCCCAATGCTTCAACTACAGAACGCGAAGCAATATCTAAAATAGTCCAAAAATGCCTAGATGCAAAAGGCGTTGACTGTGAAGCATGGGAGAAAGAAATAGATGAGAGAGTCGCCGCTCTTTATGGCTTATAGGACAATAGAGAAGAGAATAAATCTCGCTCGTAGTATCAGAATAAACAAATATCGATTTTAGTCCATTAAAATGAACTTCGGCTATTAGCCTGGGACTTACAGTCCTAGGCGGACAAGAACGGAGTCAAATCATATGCAATGACTTTGATATTTATTTTACCAAATGCAAGATGTAAGAAATGGCAGCTTTACCATAGAGTGCTTTAACAAAGCATAATGCGCCCTACGACTTATGCATAAAATAGAAAAATATGCCTACCCACGATATAATAGATAATCGCAATCAAAAATTAGTAGACCAAATCAAGCGCATTCTCGACTCATCAGAAGCGGCTCATTTTGCGGTAGGTTACTTCTTTATTTCTGGCTTCACCGCCATTGCAGAACGCCTCGCCAACATGAAAGAATTACGTCTGCTAATTGGCAATACTAGCAATCGCGAAACCATTGAACAAATAGCCCAAGGATACCGAAGACTAGAATTAATTGAAGATAAAATCGAAGCGCAAAAATATCCCAAGCGCAGTGAAGAAAAACAGATGGCGAGTGTTACAGCAGCCAATATCCGTTCCAGTATCGAACTCATGGATCAGACAGATGAAGCTGAGATACTGGTAAAAAATCTCGTGCAGATGATTGAAGAAAAACGGCTTCACGTCCGGGTTTACACCAAAGGAACTTTACACGCCAAGGCTTATATTTTTGACTACGGTACTGTTTACGATCATAAAGGTAGAGCCTTAGAACGTGCTGAGAAAGGCATTGCTATAGTTGGTTCATCCAATCTTACCCTTTCTGGTATCACCCATAATACCGAACTCAATGTAGTCATTCACGGAAACGATAACCATACAGAATTAACTCACTGGTTTGATGAACTGTGGAACGAAGCGGAAGATTTTAACGAAGCCTTGATGAGAGAAATGAAACAATCTTGGGCGGGTTCTACAGTTCGTCCCTATGATGTTTATATGAAAACTCTCTATAGTTTAGTAAAAGACAGATTAGAAGATACCGCACCAAAAGACATAATTTTAGAAGACGTAATTACTAAACAATTAGCAGATTTTCAAAAAGTCGCCGTTAATAATGCTGTGCAAAATATCAGAGACTATGGCGGCGCTTTCGTCTCGGATGTTGTCGGACTGGGAAAAAGCTTTATTGGCGCTGCAATTGTTAAAAGATTTGAACAAACAGAACGCGCACGTCCTTTAATTATTTGTCCTGCACCACTACTAGAAATGTGGGAACGTTACAACGAAGTCTACCAGCTAAATGCTCGTGTTCTTTCAATGGGAATGCTCAAACAAGACGAGGAAAGCAGATTCAAAGTTTTGTTAGATAATTTCAGATTTCAAGATAGAGATTTTGTACTTATAGACGAAAGCCATAACCTGCGAAATCACACGACTCAAAGATATAAAGTCCTAGAAGCATTTTTAGCTGCTGGTAAACGTTGTTGCTTATTAACAGCGACTCCGCGAAATAAGAGTGCTTGGGATATCTACCACCAGCTAAAACTATTTCATCAAGACGACAAAACTGATTTACCGATAGATCCTCCTGATTTAAAAGAATATTTCCAATTAGTTGAAAAAGGCGAGAAAAAGTTACAAGAATTACTCTCTCATATCCTAATTCGTCGTACCCGCAACCATATTCTACGTTTTTACGGTTTCGACTCACAAACTCAACAAGCAGTAGATCCAGCTAACTTTCGTGAGTACCTGGAAGGAAGCCGACGCGCTTACGTCATCGTTGGTGGAAAGCATCGCTTTTTTCCCAAGCGAGAACTAGAAACCATTGAGTACAGCATTGAGGATACATACCAAGGACTATACCAAGAATTACGTCAATACTTGGGTAAATCTCGCAAGCGCCAATTAGCCAAACCACCAACTAACGAACTCAGTTATGCGCGTTATGGACTGTGGAATTATGTTTTAAAAGATAAACAAAAGCAAGAACCTTATAACACATTGCAGCGCGCAGGCGCTAACTTGCGAGGACTCATGCGAGTGCTGTTGTTTAAGCGCTTTGAGTCCAGTGTTTGCGCTTTTCAAAAATCTATCAAAAAACTCTTGATAGTGCATGAAAGGTTTTTAAAAGCACTGTCTCAAGGATTTGTCGCAGCTGGAGAAGAAGCCCAAACTCTGCTATCGGAAGATTATAACCAAGCAGAAGAACAAGATTTGATGGATGGATTGCAAAAAGTCTCTGATAAATATGATATAGCAGATTTTGATGCAGAAAAGTTACAACAGCATATCGAGCATGATATTAAACTGCTAAAAAAGATTTTGGCATTAGTTGAACCTATCACCCCTGAAAAAGACAGCAAACTACAAACTCTTCTTAATTGGTTATCTAAATCTACTCTGAAAAATAAAAAACGATTAATTTTCACTCAGTATGCAGATACAGCAAAGTATCTATATGAGAACTTAAACCCAGGCGGACAACGAGATGATTTTGATGTCATTTATAGTGGTAGCAACAAGAATAAAGCGCGTTTAGTGGGAAGATTCGCGCCGAACGCTAACAAGGAATATAAATTTAAACCAGGTGAATCAGAAATTAATACACTGATTGCTACCGATGTCTTGGCAGAAGGTTTAAACCTCCAAGATGGTGATCTGATAATGAATTACGATTTGCACTGGAATCCAGTAAAATTGATTCAGCGTTTTGGTCGTATAGATAGAATTGGTAGCGAGAAAGATGTCATTTATGGATACAACTTTTTACCTGAATTGGGTATTGAACGCAATTTAGGTTTGAAGCAAAAGCTGAAAAATAGAATTCAGGAAATTCATGATACTATCGGTGAAGATGCTGCGATTCTTGACCGAACTGAGCAACTCAACGAAGAAGCTATGTATGCCATTTACGAACAACAAGGCAAACAGTTGAGTCTCTTTGATATTGAAGCAGAAGAGGATTTTTTGGATTTAAATGAAGCTGAAGAAATTCTGAGAAAATTACAAAAACATGACCTCGGAGAATATGAACGAATTGCTCATTTACCGCATGGTATTCGTACAGCTAAATTCTCTATGCAGCAAAACGGAACATACGTTTTCTGTGAAGCTTCAGACCCCAATAGACCTGATATAAAAGGCTACCAGCAGTTATTTTTATTGGACGACAAAGGGAAAATCATTTCTAGGGATATCCCCCGCATCTTGGGTGCAATTAAAGCTGATTCCACCACTCCCACCTCAACTCTTCCCAAAGAACATAACTCTGCTGTCATGCGCCTGAAACATCAATTTGCAGAAGAAGTAAAGCATCGTCAAGCCGAAAGGGAGTTTAACGCGCGTTTGACTCAAGGTCAAAGGTATATTCTGCGGGAATTGAGGATCTTTTTTAAAGCGATTGCACATGAAGAACTCAAAACTCAGGTCAATATTTTAGAAAAAACGTTTCGCGCTTGTGTGAATCAAGCAGTCAACCGAGAGTTAAATAAATTGCGGCGTGATGGTTTCACAGGTCAAGAATTGTTCAGTCAACTGGTACAGATTTACCGTCAACATAATATGCGCGAATGGCAAGATAACAGTTTACCTACATTATCTCAGCCAATACCCATGATTGTTTGTAGTGAAGCTTTGGTATGATTTCATGGAATCATCTCTAGTTTCGAGAGTACCATTTTGTTTAATCTTTCAGTATTCGGCTGTTTGACTGGCATGGTTTAACTCCTACTTGAAATCATATCTATTAAACTTTAGCTAGCGTCACTTTATGAGGCTGGTCTTGATATTTTCCTGCACGATCTGCATAAGTAGTTCCACATGGTTCGCCTTCCATAAATAAAGCTTGAACTACACCTTCATTGGCGAATACTCGACAATCAGCACTAGAGGAATTCGACACCTCCAGTGTCAGCCAGCCTGTCCAACCACTTTCTCCGGGAGTCAGGTTCCAAATTAACCCACAACGAGCATATGTAGATTTGCCAATAAATAAACAAGTAATATTAGGTGGAATAACAAGCCGTTCTAGTGCAACTCCTAAACCATAAGAGTGTGCAGGAATAATAAAATAATCACCATCTTCATCGGAGTGTAATGGTACAGATTCAAGATTATCAGGATTAAATCTTTTAGGATTAACTACTGTGCCAGGAATATGACGGAATACCTTGAATTCTACAGGTGACAACCTAATATCATATCCATAAGAAGAAAGTCCATAACTCAGGACTGGACGAGGTAAACCTGTGCTATCTATCGAAACAGCACGAACCAAACTAGGTTCAAAAGGTTCAATCATACCCAATTGAGCTTGCTGAATTATCCACCGGTCATTTTTTAACATTTACTTCTCCATATTAATGTGTTTTAGACTTATCATTTACCTCCAATCCGGAATCTTTGATGAACGAATTGAAGCTTCTGCTTTAGTTATTTTGCTCTCAATTCATAACCTTCGAGGTTATGTTTGTAACACTGATTCATCTCACCGCACCAGACGCGTAGCGACTTCCGCAGGTACGGAGTACCGTTACAGCGGGAGCCTTCTCTCGGAGATAGGTAATATTATAATGTCGTAACTCGGTATCGATACACTCAATTACGGTTGATAACTACGACGAATTTCGGTAATTTGGTCTGCTATTTCTAGAATAGATTTGGGCATTTGTGATCCTGTCAGGACAATATCGATGTGGGAAGGACGTTTTGCCAGAAATGCTAGAACTTCTGTTTCAGCAATTAAGCCAAAGTGAATCGCTAAGCTTAGCTCATCTAATACAACCAGAGAATACTTACCTTCACACACAACCTTTTGTGTATATTGCCACAATTTTTGTAAAGATTTCGTTTCGCTTTCGTCCAAGTGTGGTGTATCAATGCAACGAGGCAAATCACAGCGAATCCAATCTAACTTTTGTCCCAGTCGAATCGGGTTTTCTTGTCCTTGACGAATCCCACCCTTGAGAATCTGTACTACTAACACTGGTGTGCCTTGACCGGCGATTCTCAGTGCTTGAGCCACAACACTAGTAAAAAAACTACGATGATAGGTAGTGAAAACTTGTATGATGCCTTCAACGGAGTATGGTACATCGAGGGTTGAATTTAAGTTTGGGGTTTCTAATTGAGCAAGCATATAGTATCTAAAATAAAACAATAAAAGTCAGTGGTTTTGCTTAAATTTATGCTATCGAAAGTAGACTGTATAATCTAGCTGCTTTTGAGGATACGTAATGTATTTTGGTGCGTCGTATTCTTAGTCAAACACTACATTTATGCTGAAGTCAAGAGTTATGGAAACACAGATGATTGCTTTTTGTCAGAAAGTTGTTGTAAAAATAGAAACATATAACGAAAAACATAAATCAATTAAGAGACAGGACAAATGAGTGTGAAAGTTTTCTCTCAGGGAGTTTTGACTGTTTTCTGCGTTGGTGTATTCTGAATTCTTTTCAAAAAATTAGGAGCGAATGTTGTGAAATTAGTCATAATAGGAGGTTCGGGAGCAGGGAAAAGCACTCAAGCACAAGGGCTTTGCACATACTTTAATATTCCTCTGATTTCCAGTGATCAGATATTACAAGATATGATCTGCGCGCAGTGCAGCAGCGAAGCTATCGCTGCTTTTTGCCCAGAGGATTTTCCTCAAAAAAATTCTATTCCTAAAGGAAACTCAGAACAAGATAACGGAGGTATCCTAGAGCACCAGCACAGGTTTGCAATTTCATCCTTTTCCTATCTCGGTAATCTCGCACAGTCATACATGGAGACAGGAGAACTCGTTCTAGACGAAATAATTCTTGAATCCATCCAGATTCAGCTAAAAAAGTCTGATTTTAAGGATAATTGGGTGTTGGAGGGTTATCCTAGTATAGCAGAGCAAGCTGAGGGATTGGACTTTTTATTAGATGATCTAGGGCACAACTTAGACTGGGCAATCTACTTACAAGTCCCACAAGCGGTTATGGTGAATCGTTGTATGGGACGTTTTCTTCCAGATGATCTACCGGAAATTGTGCAGCGTCGTGTGGAAACTTTTTATGACCGTACTGTTCCTATTTTAGAGTATTATGATCGTCGCCGCCGCTTGTTAACTATCAACGGAGACCAGCCACCAGAGGCTGTGCAGCAAAATATTATCGATTTACTTTTAACTTCCCAATAAGCTTTGAGACAAAAGTATAGTGATTATCTTTTTTAGAGTACCAAACTCTGTTGATGTTGTTGACTATTGGCGAGAAAATGAGTCAAGCTTTATAATACTTAAAGCCTAATACTCAAAGCATAACCGACTGTATAGTGGATACAAATTTTAAGGCAAACCCAATGGCTTGGCAGCGTCCAGACGGTCGGCAACCCTACCAACTACGTCCTATTAGCTTTGTGCAAAGTTTTACGCGCTTTGCGCCTGCAGCTGTTCTGGCAAAATGTGGCGACACTCAAGTACTTTGTAGCGTCAGCGTAACACAGGGAGTTCCTAAATTTCTAGAAGGAACTGGTAAAGGTTGGCTAACTGCGGAATATCGAATGCTACCAACAGCCACACCGCAACGGCAAGAACGAGAATTTCTGAAGTTGTCTGGACGAACTCAAGAAATCCAACGTTTGATTGGACGTAGTTTAAGAGCAGCATTAGATTTAGAAGCGATAGGAGAACGCACGCTGACTGTTGATGCAGATGTGTTGCAAGCAGATGCTGGAACCAGGACAACAGCGATTACAGGCGGGTTTGTGGCATTAGCGAATGCAATCTCTAAATTGTTGCAGCAAGGAGTATTAGAGCGATCGCCCATCATTGGACAGGTAGCAGCGATTTCTGTAGGATTGTTGCAAGGTGAGCCGTTTTTGGATCTGAACTACATTGAAGATGTCAGGGCTGAGGTAGATTTTAATCTGGTGATGAATCAGCAGTTGGGGATAATAGAAGTTCAGGGCACTGCCGAAGAAGGTAGTTTTAGCCGTACCCAACTCAATTCTCTACTGGATTTTGCGGAGAAAGGCATTCAACAATTGTTAATTGCCCAACGTGAAGCGATCGCAAACTGGAATGAACTCTACCAAGGCTAAAACAGTTCTATGCTTTAAACCTTGCACATTTTAAGAATATTCCACTTCTTATCCATTAGCCCAGACGCTTCAAGTGATATTTCCGGAAAATTTCCGTAAATTCTATCTAGAGCGCCCAGCTTTCCGTTGGAAACGAGTAGGTTTTCAAGTCTGGGGCTGACTGATATGATTATAGTATAGGGATTGAAACCGCTTCTGTCGCTACATCCGCCCTTTAAGAGGAGGCGGTATTCTTCCTGTCGTTGTTTATACAAATTTTTGTTACGATTTGGCAAGAATTTTGTACAACGGCTCAACCAGGCTCTACATCCATATGAATGATGTTAAAAGTTTCAAAAAGTAAAAAGGGAAGTTGTCATTATTTCGCTATTGTATTGCTTGAAGTAGCTAGTTTGAAGATGACGCGATGAGCACAAAAATTGAAGTTCTTGGGGATCAAACAACACTAATTGCGCGAGCGTTAGAATTGATCTTGTCTAAAATAGAAATAGCTATCAAAGAGCGTGGGCAGTTTACGATTGCCTTGTCTGGTGGCAGTACACCGAAACCGTTGTACGAGGCAATCTCTAGCCAAAAACTGCCTTGGGACAAAATTCACGTGTTTTGGGGAGATGAGCGTTACGTAGCACCTGAGCATCCAGATAGCAATCAACTGATGACGCGTCGTGCGTGGTTAGATCGCGTCGATATCGGGCCAGGTAACATCCATCCCATACCCACAGATGAAGCTGACCCCGCAATGGCAGCAGCTAAGTACGAAAGACATCTACAGGAATTTTTTCACTCCTCACCAGGAGAATTTCCTCCTTTAGATGTGAATTTGCTAGGAATGGGAGATGATGGTCACACCGCATCTTTGTTTCCCCATACCGAAGCTTTAAAGGTTACAGATAAGCTGATTACAGTTGGGAACAAAGACGCAAACCCTCGCATCACCTTTACATACCCATTCATTAACTCTGCTCGCTGCGTTATCTTTGTTGTTGCTGGTGCGAATAAAAGACCAGCTCTTGCTCAAGTCTTTGCACCTGTGGCAGATGAGTTGACTTACCCATCCCGCTTAATTCAACCTGAAGGAGAACTTTGGTGGTTGCTAGATGCGGCTGCTGGAAGTGATCTAAAAAAGGATGCAGGGTAAAACAACAAGTAATGAAGTATGAAGGATGAAACTCAATCACACTTCATAAGACTTCATACTTCGACTTTCAAACGCATTTGTTAAAACCGAAAGCTAGAGTTGCCCCTCTGCTTGAACGCACTATTACACCATAGAACATCAACAAAGGCTAACCTAACCTCATGATCGTCTGCCCTAATTGCAATCACCCAAACCCAGACGGCGCTGTCCAGTGTGAAGCTTGCTACACCCCATTACCAGCTACTAGTAACTGTCCCAGTTGTGGGGCAAACGTACAGACAGATGCAGCTTTTTGCGGTCAGTGTGGTTATAACCTGCGTGCAGCTATTCCCACTGCTGCTAGCGCACCTAATGTACCGCCTCTGGTTAACCCTGAGCCACTACAACCACAACCGATATCGGTTAATGGTGCTGATTACACACCCCCTAATTCCGCACCTATACCGCCAACAGCAGTTGCATTTGATGAATCACTAGAGACAACACAAAGCAGCCCACCGCCACCAACCATCACTACCCCACCTCCACAACCTGTTTTCAGCGAACCCCCATCAATACCAACTCCACCCCCACAAGAGCAAGTATCAGCACCACCAACTCCACCCCCAGAACCAACTCCTACAACTGCCCAAACTCCACCGCCAACTGTTGTCACATCTAGTGTTTCTAGAACTCAATTGCAGCAGGAGATGGCAAAACTGATCCACGTTCAAACAGACAGGATAATTGAGTTACCGCAAAACCTTTCTGTTGTTCATATGGGCAAGCCCAATGATCGCATTCCTCCAGATATAGATGTTTCCGGATTTCCCAATTCAGAAATTGTTTCGCGGATTCATGCTGATATTCGTTTAGAGGGAGGCGCTCACTATATCGAAGATGTAGGAAGTTCCAATGGTACCTACATCAATAACTTGGCCTTATTGCCAGGAAATCGGCATCGTTTGCGCCCAGGCGATCGCATCAGTTTGGGTAAGGGAGATTTAGTAACGTTCCTGTTTCAAATTTCCTAAAATAATTTGTGTCTAGTGGTTGAAACAGTGAACAGTGAACAGTAAACAGTTAACAAAAGAAACAGATCCGTATTTTCTGT